>NZ_LSIZ01000107.1:0-149030 GCF_001556505.1 Streptococcus sp. CCH8-H5
CGATGCGCACCCGCATAGCGGGTGGTTTATTTGTTTCGCACCTTCGGAGCGAAACAGACTTAAAGTCACATAAAATAAAAACAAAAAGCAACAGTCTCGAGCACTGTTGCTTTCAATAATGTCTTAAGCTGAAAGAACTTTACGTCCTTTACGACGACGAGCTGCAAGAACACGACGTCCGTTTTTAGTTGACATACGGTGACGGAATCCGTGTTTACGTTGACGACGGATTTTACTTGGTTGATAAGTACGTTTCACGTTGAATACCTCCTGATAGATTTTCGTATTCGTTTAGCCGGCTATTTTTGATCAGTTACTAAACATACCATACTATTTTATAGCAATAGCTTAATCTTGTCAAGAATTACTTAGATATTAATTTCATTATATCTTCGATGCCCGAAGGCTAGTGATAACTGTAAACTACAATGCCGTTCCTATATCATCGCTTGCTCATAACCTTCTTGCTAGTTTAGCTATTTTCTTGAGTACCTCTTTTCGCTTATAATCACTCATATACTCAACGGGTGAAACCTGGGTAACTTTGACCGATTTAATACCACAAGGTTTTAGGACTTGAAATTTTAGGACTTTGCAATAATCTTGAACTAAAGGTAGAACAATCTTTGGTGTATTGTGGGTTGTAATAATCCAAGCTTTCCCAGTCAATTTACCATCCAATCCACGGGGTGTATTTTCATAGGCAAAGCCAGCAACAAAAACGCGTTCAATAAATCCTTTCAAGATAGCTGGCATTCCACTCCACCAAGTTGGAAAAATAAAAATCAACTGATCTGCCCAAGTTATTAAATCTCGATAGTCTTTCATAGCTACATCGTGCGCTAAGTCTCTTCTCCTATGTGTTGTATCAAAACGTAAAATAGGATCGAACTTTTCTTTATACAAATCTAGAATCTTTAACTCATGTTTAGACGATAAATTTTCTTTAACAGTCTCTAGTATAGAGGCATTGTAGCTCTTGTCGTTTGGATGGGCGTAGATAATTAAGGTTTTCATTGTTTAGCTCCTTTAACATAGATGTCTAACATAGTACTAACAGTCTCTTCAATAGTATTACTATTGAAATTATCACCAATGGGACTCCTTACCAAAACAGCTAATCCAGTAATAAAACTCCATATATGAACTAATATTTCTGCCTCACTACCAGAAATATTCATGTTACTTTTCAGCTTCAGAACCACACTCTTAAAGTGCTCAAACCCTGGTAAATGGGCATTAACAGAGATACTGTCCCGAGTGAGCTCCATATAATTGAAAGGAAACTTAATAAACAAGGCCTCAAAACTATTTGTTTCTTTTTGAGCAAATCCCACAAAATTACAGCCCATTAATACTAATTGACCTCTTACATCAAGCGAAGAGTCTACCCCTTGTGTCAGACACTTCAAAAAGATCTCAGATAAACGCTCTAAAACTACCTGAAGATAGACATCCTTATTTTCAAAGTGCTTATAGGGCGCTCCATGGGTGACCCCACATCTTTGAGCCACCGTTCGGATAGATAGTTGATCAACACCTCTTGTTCTTATTTCCTCGACTCCTGTTTCGATTAACTTTTCCTTCAATTCAGCAGTATTACGTTTCATTTTGACTCCTATTTCCATCTAAGTAGACAGCGACTACCTTTTAAATAAAGTATACACCGTCTACTTTTTATTGTCAAAAAAACCAGCCTTCAAATAAGACTAGCTTCTGTAAGCAATAAACGCTATTTTAACTATACTTTTGTCACAACAACGTAACGATTAGGATCGTCTCCTTCTGAGTGACTTTCAACACCTTCAATTTGAGAAAGTGCCTTATGGATAATTTTTCGTTCGCTATTCGTCATTGGATCCATAACGTACTCTCGACCTGTTTCTTTTACTTTAGCCGCCGTTTTTTCTGCTAGATCAATCAAAGTCTCTGTGCGTTGCTCCAAATAATCACGAACATTAAGAACAACACTAAAACGTTTAGAATGACGATCGTGCAAATAATTTTGCGCTAAAAGTTGTAAAGACTTGAGAACCTTGCCATGATAACCAATAACACGACCAGGTTGGTCTGTTTCAATCTGAATGATAATATTGCGACGATTGTGACTAACCTCTAGGCTAGCATCGACATCCATTTCATAGATAATTTTTTCGAGGTAAGATAAAACATCATCTGCAGCCGCTTGAATATCTTCTAAATTATTTTCAGAAGACTCATCTGAACTAAACTCAGATGCCACAAATGAACTGAAATCTCCTTCAGAAGTTTCCGGAGTCTGAACTTGAGCCACCGGTTCTAGTGGGGGCTCAAGCGAATTTGCCATAAATTCTGTAGCATCCTCTTCCGATGACTCACGTTTAACAGATAGAGGAATAATTGTTGCCTTTGGTTGCTCCTGTTTCTTATCTGGCAACTCTTCACCAAGGGTCTCTGTAGACACTGGTTGCTTTAAGTCTTCTTGTGCAATTTCCTTATTATCTGAAACCGTAACGAGTTTTGTCACTTTATTAAAAGCAATCGTTTCACCTTTTGGACTTGCGACAGAATCGTCTAATTGTTTTACAGCATCAGGAGCCACTTTAACGGTGTTTTGATCTGCTTCATGAGCTATCTTTTCATTTATTGGTTCAACACTAACTCGAGCTGGCTTCTTTCCGAACCCTAGAAAACCTTTTTTCTCACGAGAAATAACCTTAATATGAGCCTTCATACGGGGTAAATTAAGATCTTTCAAACCTTTTTCGATAGCTTGTTCGACTGTTCGTCCAGAATAGACAACCATAATAAGCCTCCTTATTTACGTTTATTCGCCTTTTTCTTGGCACGACGAATCTTAGCTTTACGTTCTTTTTCTTCCGCTTCCAAACGATTACGTTCTTCAATGATTTTAAATGGATTATTAAAAACCAAAATCTGAACAACTTGGAAGGCGTTTGAAACTGCCCAGTAAAGTGCTACCCCTGAAGAAATCTGAGTTCCAAACCAGAAAATAAAGATTGGAAGCATGATATTCATAACAAGAAGCATTGCACTACGATCTTTAGCTGCCTTATTTGTCAACCAAGTTGAAAGGAAGGTGAAAGCAGCCGCCAAAATCGGAAGAATAAAGTAAGGATCTTTCTGACCTAGGTCAACCCAGAGGAATGTTCCTTCTCGCAACTCTGGCACTCGCGTGAGCGCTCCATAAAGAGCCATCAAAATAGGAAATTGGATCAAGAGAGGAACGAAGCTTGCGTAAGGATTTACACCATGCTCTTTATAAAGATCTTGTTGTGCATAAGCAAGAGCTTCACGATTCTCGCGTCCAGGATACTCACTCTGCAAGCGACGTAACTCTGGTTGCAACTCTTGTAGTTCACGGCTTGACTTAATTTGGCGATTATAAAGAGGAATCATTACCGCACGAATTAAAATCGTGAAAATAATAATACCTAATCCAATAGAACCACCAAATGAGAGCCCTTGAATAGCCTTCCCAAACATTAAAATAAGACGTTCCCAAAGGCCTGTAGAGTGACTTGTAACATCACTTCGTCCACACGCGGACAAAAGCAAGAGAGCTCCTGCACCTAAAACAGATATATTAAGTTTTTTCTTCACTAAAAACTCCTTTTTAATACGATAAAGAACTGCTTCGCTTCCATTCATTAAGAGTATCTCAAAAATCAGGAGTGATTTTAGTTTATCCTACAATGTAAAGAAGCAAAATAATTTTTTAGTCCTTATATAACTTTGCTATTTTTAAGACATGAACGAGATTGCTATAAATGTCTTGATAACTTAAGTCTTCGACACCTTTACGAGCAATAACGACAAAATCTTGATGTTCTAACTGAGATGACATGTCCATCAGTGCATGTCGTAGACGACGTTTTACCCGATTCCGAGTAACCGCATTACCAAGACGCTTACTGACTGACAAACCTACTCTAAAATGAGGTAGATCACGATCCAGACAGTAGACAACAAATTTTCGATTAGCAACACTGTGTCCTGCATCAAATAATGCTTTAAAGTCTTTCTCTTTCTTAACGCGATAAGATTTTTTCAAAATGCGACTCCAAACTCAAAATTAGTACTATTATATCATAAATAGCAAAAAAGCCCAAAACCTTATGGTTAGGGCCTTAGAGACTTATTTTTTTAGAGCTTTTTGAGCTTCTTTGATTTGCCATTTAACCTGATCAAAACCAGTTCCACCAAGGGAATGACGACGTTCAACAGCTGTATGAGATTTAAGTGTCTCATAGATGTCCTCTTCAATTAAATCTGAAACTTCTTGATAACGTTCGAGAGGAACATCCTGAAGGTAATAACCAGCTTTGGTACACTCAAGGACAAGTTTTCCAACAATCTCATGTGCTTCACGGAATGGTAGGCCTTTAGATGCAAGATAATCAGCCAACTCTGTAGCATTTGAAAAATCTTTCTCTGTTGACTCTGCCATATGTTTGTCGTTAACAGTCATTGTATTGAGCATGCCTGCGAGAATATCAATAGCGACAGTAATCGTTTCTACCGTATCAAACATACCCTCTTTATCTTCCTGGAGATCTTTATTGTAGGCCAAAGGTAATGACTTCATCACGGTCAATAATCCAATCAAATTGCCATAGACACGACCTGATTTCCCACGAATTAGTTCTGCCATATCTGGGTTTTTCTTTTGAGGCATAATGGAAGAGCCTGTTGAAAAAGTATCAGATAGAGTTACAAACTTAAACTCGTTAGAACACCAGTTAATGATTTCTTCACAAATACGTGTCATATGCATCATGAGAATACTTGAGTTTGACAAGAATTCGAGAATAAAGTCACGATCGGAAACAGCATCCAAGGAATTGCTATATGGTTTTGCAAAGCCCATTAAGTCAGATGTCATATTACGATCAATCGGGAAAGTTGTTCCTGCTAGTGCAGCAGCTCCGAGTGGAGAGATATCCGTATGCTTGATATTAAATTCAAAACGTTCGGCATCACGTGTAAACATGTTGTAATAAGCCATCAAGTGGTGACCAAAAGAAATCGGTTGTGCATGCTGCAAGTGGGTGTAGCCTGGCATAATTGTGTAGGTATGTTTGTCTGCTAGATTGACCAAAGTACCACGTAAATTATCAAGCTTCTCAATAACTTCCACTAGTTTGGCTTTTAGATACAAGTGCATATCCGTTGCCACTTGGTCATTACGTGAACGTGCTGTATGAAGTTTTCCTGCTACTGGTCCAATTTTAGCCGTTAAAAGACTCTCCATATTCATATGGATATCTTCATTGGAAACATCAAATTCTAGTTTACCAGCCTTATATTCCTCAAGCAGTTCTTCCAAGCCCTGTTTAATTTGCAATGCTTCCTCTTTGGTAATAATCCCTGTCTCACCAAGCATCGTAACATGGGCAATAGATCCTTTCAAATCAAACTCTGCCATCTTTTGGTCAAAGGAGATTGAAGCACCAAATTCTTCTACCCATTTTTCAAGACTAGCTTCGAACCGACCGCCCCATAGTTTATGATTTTCTGCCATAGTTTTATTTTGAAGATTTCCCTACACTGAGATAATCTTCCATCCTTTCTTAATACTTATAACAAGCAACGACCTCTTTGGTCACAATAACTTAAATGAAAAAAGCTAGATAGTATTTGTCTAGCTTAATTTGTCTCTCTGGACACTTGTTTTCCTAAAACCAGATCTCTGTCGTAGTTTATTTAGGCTCGTGACGCCTCTCAGAACGCCTTAACGATAATAATATAAGTTATAAGAAAAGAGTATCAGATGTGGCTCTCTGTCCACTTTTATCTGATAAGAAGCGTTTTTCTTCTAATAGCCTACTTTTCTTATGTAATCTGTCATTAATTGTCAAATGGATGGTTAACTTGTGAATTAACCTGAGTTGGAAGACCCCAAAGCTTGATAAATCCAATTGCAGCATCCTGATCAAAGCTGTCTGCTGATGTGTAAGTAGCCAAGTTTTCATCATACAATGAATTAGCTGATTGACGTGCTACTACTTGAGCATGCCCTTTGTAAAGCTTAACTTTAGCGATACCATTAACAACTTTTTGTGTTTCCTTAATATAAGCAATGATAGCTTGTGTTGCTGGGCTAAACCACAAAGCATTGTAGATAAGGTTTGACAATTCATTTTCAAGAATTGGTTTAAAGTGAGAAACCTCACGTACCAAAGTTAAGTCCTCAATTTCTTTATGAGCTGTCAAAAGGGCGATAGCTCCTGGACATTCATAAATTTCACGAGATTTGATACCTACAAGACGGTTCTCAACGTGGTCGATACGTCCGACGCCATGCTTACCAGCAATAACATTCATTTCTTGGATAAGGTCAGCCAATTTCATTTCTTTACCGTTAAGAGCAACTGGTTTCCCTTCTTTAAAGGTTACATCGACATATTCAGCTTCATCTGGCGCAGACTCTGGTGAATTGGTAATCCCAAAAGCTTCTTCTGGAGCTTGATTCCAAGGATTTTCAAGAACACCACACTCGTTAGCACGTCCCCAAAGGTTTTGATCGACTGAGTAAGGATTATCAAGGTCTGCTGGAACTGGAACACCATTAGCCTTAGCATACTCAATTTCTTCCTCACGAGACCATTTCCATTCACGTACTGGCGCTACTACTTTAAGACTTGGATCTAGGGCAGCAATGGCAACTTCGAAACGAACTTGGTCATTACCTTTACCAGTACAACCGTGAGCGATAGTCGTTGCTCCTGTTTTATGAGCAATCTCAACCAATTTTTTAGCAATAATTGGACGACTAAGCGCTGAAACCAAAGGATATTTTTGTTCATAGTAAGCGTGAGCTTGAAGTGCTGGAAGCACATAATCTTCAGCAAACTCATCTTTAACATCAAGCACGTATGACTCGACAGCTCCAACTGTCAAAGCTTTGTCATGGATAAACTCAAGATCTTTACCTTCACCGACATCCATACAAACAGCAATAACATCATAATCTTTTTTAAGCCATGTAATAGCGACTGAGGTATCAAGACCTCCCGAATAGGCAAGAATAACTTTCTCTTTTGACATAATATTTTCTCTTTTCTTATATTTTCTTGTGGTTGCTATCTCTATCAACCTTACGAGATTAATTATATTGCATATTTATTCACTTGTCAACGCTTTTTTGTTATTTTTTTATATTTATTTCATTTTTATTTGTTTTTATTTATTATTTCGATCTTAAAAGTGCTTAATTCTTAATTTTTATTCAATTTTATGCAAGAGGTGATGAAAAATAAAAAAACACTTTTGAAACTATACCAATAGATTCAAAAGCATCTTTAACTAGTTATCTTCTAAAATGCCAAAAGGCCTGTACAAAGTACAGACCTTTTGAACAACAGCATCATCGGTAGAGAACACAACAGCAATTTTAGATAGAATGAATGAGGGAAATTATTATGTTTAAGGGACTAACTTAAACCATACATTCTTCTTGCTCTCTAACCTTGATTACATTATAGCATGCAATCCCCAAATGTATATCTTGATTTCCTAAAATGTCGAATTTCACTCACAGAATGTATTTTTTATCCTAATCTGCACTAATGCCCTTAAAAACAAAAAAACGGCTTGATTTCTCAAGCCTATTAATTTCTATAAAAAAGATATGTAATTGGACGAGCGGCCAATAAAAAATGGGGATTAGGAAAAAGTTATATAAAAGTACATTATTTATTTTCATAAAGTGTATGTAGATTTCAATAAGATTGACGATGTCTCATTTCCGAATCACATATCTTGATTATATATTAACTTTTTTCAATTTAATTGTCTATACGATTTCATAGAATGTCGTTTTTTCATCCTGAACTGCATTTTTTTTAGTCATTTTTTTATAAATCTCTAAATTTTATCACTAAAGGACATCTATTTTGTGTTTTTACAGAATTTGTTCACTTATAAGATTATCAATCACCTATGAAATAAACACATGCTTTTTTAGACTAAAAAGAACATTAGTCATCGACTAATGTTCTTTTACCTCTGACCATTTTTTAAGCAGGGCCTTCATTTTCAAACGTGAAACTGGACAAGAATCGCCATTTTCAAAGTAAATCATCAACTGAGTCTTATCAATACGAGATATGTTATCCAAATTAACTAAAAAGGAGCGATGACAAGAAAAGAGTTTTTTATTTACCGAAGTAATATCTCCAAGATTGGCATAAAACTCCAGACGCTCTGTTTTGGTAATTAGCATCACCTTATGAGGTGTCACAGCAGTCGCAAAATAATAAATATCTCTCATAGGGACTTGGATCCGAGACTGAGCGGTTTCAAACACAAATATCTCATCATCATCCACATCTCCAACTTTTTGGTTCACAAAAGTCAATGTTTGTTTTAGTTGTTGTTTGAATTCTGCATTAGAAACTGTCTTATCAATGAAATCTAGTGCAGAAACCTTGTATTTAAAACTGATCGGTGCAAACTCTGAGTGAGTTGTTACAAAAATAATAACTGCATTAGCATCTTGTTGGCGAATTTCTGAGGCGACTTCTAGCCCCTTCTTTCGCTCACCATCAATATCGATATCTAAAAGGAAAACCTGATGGTTACCCTTCTCGTTGATACTGGACAATAGTTTGTGAGGTTTAGAAAAAACTTCAAGTTTTCGTACGGAAAACGTGCCCTCTGAAACCAATTCTCGGATGATGTCGCTAATGCGTGTTTGCTGCATTAAGTCATCTTCTAAAATGTATATATTCATATTAGGGCCTCATTTCTAGTATTTGCATCATTTTATGATTCTGACTACGGACAGAAAAGGACGTGTTCGGATAACGTTCCAAGATATCTTGAACAGCATTAACACCTATACCACCCTCAGGATGAGAAAGCCGGGTACTCATCATTGAAAGTGGCATTTGCTCGTCTGCAATTGTACTTTCAATAATAAAACTCTGGCAATCCTCTTCATCAAAATAGGCCAGACTAATAAAACCTTCACTGGCTTTACGAGCACCATCAATAGCATTATCCATGAGGTGACCCAAAACAACAGCTAAATCTAAATCAGTTAGATAGTTATGAATCACTGGATCTGGAATCTCTGCATGAATATTGAGGCGATGCATCTGAGCTTCATGATATTTTGATGAAAGTAGACTATGAATACTTGGATTTTGGATATTATCCAAATCTGTGACCTGAGTTGAAAAACTATGCTGATCTCGATTGACATAAAGATCAACCAAATCTTTTTTATAAGAACGAATATCCCCTGTTCTTTCGATATCTCTCAGATTATTAAGTAGGAAATTATAGTTAGAGCGAACATGCATCAAGTCTCTATACAAACCTTCTACCCTGGTATTCTCACGCTTCAAATCATCAAGATAGTTGGCTTGCTTCATCGCTAAATCCTGCTCTATTTTTTCCTTAGCAAACTGGTTTACAGCACCAAGTACAAAGAGGAGTAAATAGAGATATCCCATTACTAATGGCAACCTAAATCTACTCTCAAGATGTAACTCTGGGAAATAAGTATCAAATGTCGACACTAAAAAGATAACTAAATAATAAAGTAAAAGAAGCATGTTGACCAAACCCAGACGGTTCTTTTTTTCTTGTTGGGCAGCAACTTTCAAGATATCTGTAAAATCTAGACGTAAAATAAAATCTACTATTCTGACCGTCAACATGACGAAGGAAAGTGGTACCATAGACCACCAAATATTAGTATTTAAAGTGTCAACAGTTATACCAAGTATCGGTGGAAAGAAGAAGGTAGCCAAAAAACGTCTTGCCAAATCGACTAGTACCACCGGGTAAAAACCTAGAAAAAAGCGCTCTACAGAGGTGACACTTTTATTCAATTGGTAACTAAATGTCAATGTTACAATGGCTACTAAGGGAGGTACTATGCCTATATAGCGTCCAATGAGTTGTCCCCAAATGCATAGAGCAACATCAAATAACAAATAAAGTATACGATTTTTAAGATTAGTGTTTTGTCCACCAATACGTAAGTAGATATCCCAAATAATGATAAACATCAAAATTTGAAATAGGATGTTACCCAGCATAGTTGTCCCTCTCCTTTCTACGATTATAGTCCTACCGTGACAATTTGATAGGTTTTAAATAATTCTTTTTTATTTTTTAAACCGATACCGTTTGACCAGCAAAACTGGGCAAAATCACGACTAATAGCCAGACTATCATCGAGTTTCGGATCAGCTTCCTGATTGGTATTCTCAAGAATAAAGCTGAGATTACCATCCTCATTCTGTTGAATAAGGAACCCAATATCTGTCTCCGGCTCCTTGGCCCAAAGTTTTTCAGCTAAGTTCATGCAACGTTCTAAAACTCCAATAAGAACTGCAATATTTAAATTGTTAGGATAAGCATCAACATTGACATCCAACCTAACGGTGATACCTTTTTGTTCCAAAGGAATGATTTGGTTTACAATCCAACTTCTTAATACCGGATAAGGAATCTCAAACAGAGGAGCCAACTTATCATTTAAGTCCAAATTATCAAGTTTAAGATGATTCAAATGCTCATGATAAACGGATAAAACTTCTGATAATTGATTTTTAGCCAATGGGGTCTCAAGAGCTACCAAAAGACTCTCAAAATCTTTTTCAATAGGTTTTACTTTTGTAAAAAGATCCTCAATATGTTTATTATAGACTTCCAAGTTATAGACATAAGTCTCCACAGCTTCCTTACTACGTTCTCTCACAAATTTATGAGAATAGCGGTTCAAGGTTGTTACCATTAGGAGATAAACTGCCATTGCAATAAAAATTGGCCCTCCCACATCACTACCTGTTGATACCAAAAGAGTACTACAAGTAATGTAGAGTGCAAAGGTCAGATCAACGGCTATCAACAGACGCTCACGACCACGTGAATAAATCAATTCCTTGACCTTATCAACATCTGAACTGGAAAGGTAATTGATATAGAGAAAGAATGGGTAAATCAGTACAAACGATAACAATTTGAGGAAGAAGTTTTCTTGAATCTCACTCAAAGTCATATTTGTAAACAGATTATTGAATACATAAAATGGAGTAAAAGTCGCAAATAAATCTGTAAAAATAACCGAGAAAGCTCCAAAAAAGAGGCTTGCCCAGATCGTCAAACGATGTTCCCGACGTTCCTTTAAGGCCAAAACTAAAAAGATAACAACTTGATAATAGAAGCCATCACCCTTACCAAGTGATACCACTATACCTAAGAGACTTAGACAAAATACTTTCCAGTAAGCTAATGTGCTCCTTGTTAGTTTTTTATAAATAAACCAGGTAATATGAAAACTAATAATCTGAATAATACTATTTTCAAGGGATACCATGGTCCAAAGCTGTAAGTTCATGATAATATTTCCTGTTTATACTCAAGAGACATTTTCGTCATCTTCTTCAATGAGTTCTTGACCTGCCTTTTTCAAAATATCTTGATAGGTTTGTTCAATAAGGTCAAAATCCCCACTATCAATACTTGTCTGCATACTAATGAGTATGTTTTCATAATCATGTTTAAACGAACGTACACTCTTATAGGCAGTTTCGATTTTTTCATTATAAGCTTCCAGACTCCTCAAGTGCTCCTCTTGTTCTCTGAGAATTTTGCTATCACGTACGTCTTTACCGTAGGAAACAAAACGAACAAGAATATACATGTGTATAAGGAAACCAACCCAAATATAAATTTGAGGGTAACCTGGGAGATAGGTCTGACTAAGAAGCAAGGAGAATATCTCCTGCTTAAAGAGGATAAGAAGATAACTGATAATTAAAATATAATCAACTTGCAAGAGCATGCTCTTATATTTATCCTGCAAGTCCTGATATGGTTCCTGAAAAAAGCTATCTAAACCGAACATTTTTTGCAAGCCTAGAAAGAAGGGAAGAACAACACTATCTACAGCCAGGATTCCTAAATGGTTTGGAACCAACTCGACCGGCTTATTAAAGAAAACTCGGAAAAGATAAAAACTAAAGAAACTTGTAATCAGAGTCCAAAAGACAGGGGAAAAGAAAGCATAAAAATACTTTTCTTCTCGTAGAGCCTGAGGTTTTTCAATAAAAATAAAGACTAGGAGATAGATTGCATCTGGAATGTCAATTTGCCATAGCACCTTGGCTAACCACTTAACAGCAGTTACTACGATTACATAAGGAATGTAACGGTAAGTAAAAACATCTAGATAAGCCATTCTAGCTAAAATCACAAGATGTGAAACGACAACAACCAAAGCAATAAGACCATCAATCGCAAGTTGCATATGCTTTTCCCCTTTCTATTTTCCCTTATCCTCCACAAATATTATCTTTGATTTATCAATTATCCTGAAAAGAGAGGACCTGGGTAAAATGATGGTCACAACTACGAGTCTCAAGATTTACTTTTGGATAGCGATTAAGTATATCTGCGACCTTAGACAAACCAAGTCCTCGGCCTTCACCTTTGCTAGAAACCCCTTCATCAAAAATCCTTGACACAGGAATACGTTCTTCTCTGGTTGTATTATCAATAACCAAGATAAGATAACCTTGATTTTTAAAGAAGGATATGGTTAAAGTAGGATTTTCAGAATCCACTGCCGACTCAATAGCATTGTTTAAGAAGACAGAAGAAATCACAACCAAATCTAAGGCCTCTATCTGAGTTGACGATATAACATCTGGTAACTCCAAATTGACCTTAATTCCTAAGTTCTCTGCCTCAAG
Organism: Streptococcus sp. CCH8-H5; assembly: GCF_001556505.1. Taxonomy (NCBI): domain Bacteria; kingdom Bacillati; phylum Bacillota; class Bacilli; order Lactobacillales; family Streptococcaceae; genus Streptococcus; species Streptococcus sp. CCH8-H5. Next base: position 12,717 of record NZ_LSIZ01000107.1, read on the forward strand.
CACTTTAGCAGAAAAGAGACTCTTGAGAGACGTGATTTCTAAGTTGATCAAACGTGACAATTCATAATTTGACAAAGTTAAGCTATTTCCAGATTTCTCTAAAAGCTCTGCATACTCTTGTTTCAAAGCAGGTAAGTCTCGACGTTGGATACTAACCTCCATTGTCTTAAGTCCTTCAAGATAATCCTTCTTCACCTGAGAAATATCATTATAGAGATTTTCTAAACGGTGGCTATATTCCTCTAAACTTTCCTCATGTCTAGCCATTTCTTCGGCCAACTGGTTTTTCACTCTTCTCTTAGAATAGATATTAAGCTGAGCAAAGAGCAAAATAAAGAGAATGGAGTAAACAATCGTAATACTGCCTGCTAAATAAATAAAGAGGCCTGTGTAAGGAAAGATGTTACTGGCATAGAAAATAATTAAAGATAAAACAATATAAGCCAGAGTAACCCCAACCAATAAGCGTTGCCTAACTTGGTAAGTATGGTTATTTCCCATAACATTGAGAGCACCAAAGTCAATAAAGAATACTTTGACAATCAGATGAAAAATTGGATAAATCAAGAGATAAGACAGAGCAATAAGTACTGGGGTGTCCTTGACCTGTAAATAATTAATTTGAAAAATCCATGGGAAAAAGTAAAGTTGAAGCAGTTTCGAGGTGACTTCAACAAAAACCCACGGCAAAAAGGTGAAAAGAAAAGAATTCTTTTCACTACTTGATATTTTATTTAAGAAAAGATAGCAGAACAAAAGTGCTAAGAGCGACCCTGTAATGCCTCCGACAAATAGAGAGAGCAAGAGACTCCCTGCGATAAACCAGCATTTACTCTTCCAAGTTTTGAGCAAACCTGACATATCGTGACTAACAATTAAAATAGCCAATAGACGTAGAACCGTAAACAAAACGATCATCTCTAGACTCCCCCCTTCCTTTCAAAAATCAACCTACTTTATTGTAACATAAATATATAATTTAGCGTCATTCCTATTAGAAAAAGCTAAAAATATAAATTTATTTTTTCTTGGTTAAGAACAATCAATTATTAATATGAGCGTCAGACCATTTCCCATATCCCCTACTTTTCATAAACATAAAAAAGAGCTTAGAAAAACTAAGCTCTTTAACTGACTCATTACCTCTTTTTATGGGTACATGCCAATGACGTAGTAGAAATACCAACCAAATCTTCTCATAATGCTCACTCCTCCCTACTTTTTATTACCAATCTATTATAAAACTAATTTAAAGTTTTGAAAATGATGATATGATTACGAAATATCATCATTATATTACAAATACACTCTTAGTAATACCCCATTAATTGCTGATACATTGTTTATGTGCATTCGAAAACCCAACAATTGTTGGGTTTGTTTTTATAATGTTGCAAGAACTTTATCAATATGTTTGATTGATTTTTCACGACCAAGCAAGAAAATAGTGTCTGGCAATTCTGGACCGTGCATTTCTCCTGAAACAGCAATACGGATTGGCATGAAAAGGTTTTTCCCTTTGATTCCTGTTTCTTTTTGAACAGCCTTAATCTGAGGGAAAATGTTTTCAACAACAAACTCATCATCAGACATAGCTTCGAGTTTGGCTTTAAAAGCCTCAAGTACTGTTGGTACTGTTTCACCAGCCATAACTTCTTTTTCAGCATCTGTCAATTCTGGGAAATCTTCAAAGAAGAGATCTGTAAGAGGGACAATTTCTTCTGCAGCTGTCATTTGTGGTTTGTAGAGTTCCACTAATTTTTCAGCTTTATCTGTTAAACGACCAGCTTCTTCCAAGAAAGGTTTGCAAAGAGCAAAGACCTTATCGAAATCTGCATTCTTAATGTAGTCGTTACTCATCCAATCCAATTTCTTCTGATCAAAGGCCGCTGGTGACTTACTTAGACGGTTTTCATCAAAAAGTTTAATGAGTTCTTCACGAGAAAAGATTTCGTCTTCACCGCCAGGATTCCAACCAAGCAGAGCAATGAAGTTGAATACTGCTTCTGGAAGGTAACCTTTTTTACGGTAGTCTTCGATAAACTGAAGGGTGTTAGTATCACGTTTAGACAACTTCTTACCAGTTTCAGAATTGATGATAAGGGTCATGTGTCCAAACTCAGGTGCTTCCCAACCAAGAGCTTCATAAACCATGAGTTGTTTTGGTGTATTGGCAATATGGTCATCTCCACGGATAACGTGTGAGATTTGCATATCGTGGTCATCAACAACTACCGCAAAGTTGTAAGTTGGGTAACCATCTTTCTTCTGGATAACCCAATCGCCACCGATATTACCACCTTCAAATTCGATATCTCCCTTAACGATATCATGCCATTTATAAATTCCTGACTCATTAACCGCCAAACGAACTGTAGGAACAATACCTGCTGCTTCACGTTCTGCGATGTAGGCAGCTTTTTCTTCTTCAGTCATACCAAGAAACTCGTTAATATAACGAGGTGGTTCACCTGCTGCTTCTTGACGTTCGCGCTCAGCGGCCAACTCTTCTTCAGTTACATATGACTTATAGGCTTTACCTTCTGCCAAAAGTTGATCAATATACTTTTGGTAAAGTGGCAAACGCTCTGATTGACGATAATTTTCGTGTGTTTCAGGACTTTCATCCCAGTCAATCCCCAACCAACGCAAGTTATCAAGCTGTGAACGCTCACCATCTTCAACGTGACGTTTACGGTCAGTATCTTCAATACGGATAATGAAAGTACCGCCATGATGACGTGCATAGAGGTAGTTAAACAATGCTGTACGGGCATTACCAATGTGTAGTAGCCCTGTTGGACTTGGTGCGTAACGAACGCGAATATCTTTAGCCAAGATAAATCTCCTTTTTATGTTTCATTCTTCAGTCTTTGGATACCTATTAAGCCTAAATCCTTCCCTTTGGAACAACCTTAAGACGATAAGTACCCGTAGGTAACTCTAGCCTTCAAATTTTCCAAATAAAAATCTAGAAGCGAGTACCAATCTTTCTTATTATATCACAATCTAGGGGTGGTTCGAGAAATTTTGTTAAAAAAACGACTACCTAAAGGTAGACGTTTTCGATAGATTACTTAACGTGTTTAGCAAGATCTTTTTGAGCTTTGTCATTAGATTTCGCTCTTTCTTTAAGCCAATCTTTATAAGCTGAGTCGTATTGTTTCTTAGTTACAATATCATCTTGAGATTTAAGATACTTGAAGTAGTATGTAGAACCTTTATCACCAGCTTGAGCATATGCTCCTGAGAATGGCTTAATACGAGAAATGACAGCGGCTGCACCATTATAAGTAGTCGTTGGGATATAAAGTGCACTATCCGTCAACCATGCCTGAGCTTTTGCATATTTTTCATAACGAGCCGTCAAGTCTGTTGTTTCCTTAGAAGCATCATCAACCAATTGGTCATATTCTTTAAGACCTACTTTTTGAACCGCTTGACTATTTGGATCGTCATAACCCATGAAAGATTTAGTATTTTCACTATTTGTAGTCTTCAAGACATCAAGATAAGTTGATGGATCAAGGTAATCAGGCTCCCAAGCCACACCTACTGACAAGTCCCAATCCTCTGCAGCTGCATTTGAAGCAGAGTAGGTAATATTATAGAAATCATCAGTTGACAATTGGTGAAGATCAAGTACAACATTATCTTTTCCAAGAGCTGATTCAATAGATTGTTTAAGTGACTGCACTTGATTCACAAAGATTTTATTTGACTGATTGACAGGAACATCCAAATGGATTGGGAACTGAACCCCTTCTGCTTGAAGAGCTTCCTTAGCTTTAGCAAATTCAGCCTTAGCTTTTTCTGGATTATAAAGACCATCTTGACTATCTGCAAGATTCACACCAGACCACTCATCACCATAGCTTGGTAATTGATCCATTACCATAGTTCCGAAATCTTTACCATCTGCTTGAACAAAGTCTGGTTTAACATAGATATTACGAACGGCAGTACTACCACCCTCTTTACCGTTAAGTTGTGCAGCATAATTCGTACGGTCAATAGCAAAACCTAATGCTTGACGGAAATCTTTGTTAAGAAGAGCTGTCTTAGTTGATGTCTTTTGCTGGTCATTTTCTTTAGATGTATGACCATAAGTTTGACGATCGATATTAATACCGACACCTTCTACAGCTGCTCCAGGTTGTGTATAGAAAATATTGTCTTTGTACTGTTTTTCAACTTTAGAATAGTTTGAACTAGTTGGGTATAGACGAGCTAAGTTATAGACTCCATCTGTGAAGTTACGTTCCAAGGATTCTTGGTCTGTACCATCATCGTAAGTCAATTTAACTGTATCAAAGAAGACATTATCCTTATCCCAATAGTTTTCATTCTTGGTGAACTCAATAGATGATTTCGTTGTCAAAGATTTAAGAAGGTATGGACCGTTATAGAGAATAGAAGTCGGATCTGTTGACTTACCAAAGTCTTTACCTTTAGATTTCAAGAATTCTCCATTAACAGGCCAAGTAACAGAGTAGGTCAATTTTGAATTCCAATAAGGTTCTGGTTGACTAAGCGTATATTGCAAGGTGTAATCATCAACAGCCTTGATACCTACATTTGAAAAGTCCTTGTTGGCACCTGAAAGGTAATCATTCAAGCCCTTAACTGAGTTTTGTAGCAAATAAATCGCTTCAGAATTTGTATCCGCAGCATGTTTAAGTCCTGTCACAAAGTCCTTAGCCGTCACATCAGCATACTCTTCACCATCTGAAGTATACCATTTGACACCCTTACGAATCTTGTAAGTATATGTCAAACCATCTTGAGAAACAGACCAGTTTTCGGCTACAGAAGGTTTTAGATTCCCATATTGGTCATTTTCAAACAAACCATCAACACCATTACTCACAGCTGTCGTCATATTTTTCTTGTTTGTAGCAAGATAGTCTAGGGTTGCAGGATCGCCACCGTAGACATAATTATAAGTCTTACCAGACGTCTTACTTGATGACGAGCAAGCCGTTAAAACACCTACAGATAACAGGCCTACGGCTGCCAGTAAAAATACCTTACTCTTTTTCATTCATTGCCTCCTTAAATTCGCAACGTAAAAAGTTCAAAAATCAATAATTATGTGTATACGCTTAAATTATACCATAAATTCGAAAAAGCAACACTACTTTCTGAATATTTTTTATTTTCTACTCAAATTTCGTGTTTAGACCAAGAAAAAAACCTATCCGAAGATAGGCCCTTTACTACTCTTACAATGAGTTAGGATCAACTTTGATACCAGCACCTTGTGTAGTAGTGATTGAAAGGTTTGTGATGTAAGCACCTTTCGCTGTAGCTGGTTTAGCTTTTTGAATTGCATCGTTAAATGCTTTGAAGTTTTCAACCAATTTTTCAGTTTCGAATGAAACTTTACCGATGATAGCTTGTACGTTACCTGCTTTATCAGCACGGTAAGTGATTTTACCACCTTTAGACTCTTCAACTGCTTTAGCAACGTCCATAGTTACAGTACCAGTTTTAGGGTTTGGCATCAAGTTACGTGGTCCAAGGACACGTCCAAGACGACCAACGATTGCCATCATGTCTGGTGTTGCAACAACAACGTCAAAGTCAAGCCATCCACCGTTGATTTTAGCAACGAGTTCGTCTTCACCAACGAAGTCAGCACCTGCTGCTTTAGCTTCTTCAGCTTTAGCACCACGAGCAAATACAAGAACGCGTTGAGTTTTACCAGTACCGTTTGGCAATACCATTGCTCCACGGATTTGTTGGTCAGCTTTCTTAACGTCGATGTTAAGGTTGTATGATACTTCAACAGTAGCATCGAATTTTGCGAAGTTAGTTTCTTGTGCAAGAGCTACAGCTTCTTCTACGCTGTAAGCTTTTGTGCTGTCGATCTTTTCAAGAGCAGCACGCATTTGTTTGCTTTTTTTAGCCATGTTAATTATTTCTCCTTGTGTAATGTGGTCATAACGACTTTCATCTTCCACGTCACTCAGCGAAGTGAGACGACGTCTGTGGTTTTCTTGTTAACTGAATTAGTCAGTAACAGTGAATCCCATTGAACGTGCAGTACCTTCGATCATACGCATAGCTGATTCGATGTTTGCAGCGTTCAAGTCAGGCATTTTAGTTTCAGCAATTTCTTGTACTTGTGCACGAGTTACTGAAGCAACTTTAACTGAGTTTGGAGTACCTGAACCTTTTTCAACACCTGCAGCTTTTTTCAAAAGAACAGCAGCTGGTGGTGTTTTAGTGATGAAATCAAATGATTTATCTTCATACACAGAGATAACAACTGGGATGATCATACCAGCTTGGTCAGCTGTACGAGCGTTAAACTCTTTAGTGAATCCCATGATGTTGATTCCGGCTTGACCAAGAGCTGGTCCAACTGGTGGAGCTGGAGTCGCTTTACCAGCAGGAATCTGAAGTTTTACGATGTTTTCGACTTTTTTAGCCATTTTGTAATTTCCTCCTATTGTGGTTTTGGCGGTAAGTAAGTTTTGTTACCTCCCACAAGTATGTTTTTACATACCTTATCTATTATACAGAAATTCTTTTTAGATGCAAGAATTTCTTATTAAGTTTAGGAAAAAATTTACATAAAGGGCTTTTCGAGGTAAAATAGACTTATGATTCTATATAAATTCTTTGCTATAGCATTTTTGATTCTAACACCTATCTTTGCTTTTATTATCCACCGCTTCTTCAGTTTAAAATACCTCGGGCTTAATTTTGCTGACCTTACCTTCCCTCTTTATTTTATTGAGCTAGTTGCTGTGTCAGCCCGTTTCTTTACCCATAGCTTTTTGCCTTACATCACCATTTTATTATCCTTGGCGGCTATAATTATCACGATTCAAATGCTGAGAAAAACACAATCCTTTAAATTTAAACGTTTTCTTAAGTTGTTCTGGCGTATCAGCTTTTTTATCACCAGTCTTTTCTATTTGGGGACCGTGATTCTCATTTTTATTGTTTCTTAAGAACTAGATTAACTCAGCAGATTTATTGTGTGCTGAGTTTTTTATGTCAAACCATGAAAAAAGCAGGCAACCTTGCCTGCTTAACTTTTCGGTATTAGGGTTGAACTTGAGTCATTCGACCAGTATCTACATCATAAACCGCACCGGAGATGATAACATCCTCAGGGATAAGCGGTGACTGACGAAGAATGGCCATATCTTCACGAACACTCTCTTCTACATCTGTGAATGGAAGAAAATCTTGATCAGAAACATCAACACCAAGTTCTTTATTGAGATAGGCGGTAAACTCATCGTTCTTAAAGGTCTGAGCACCACAATCTGTATGGTGAAGAACTACGATTTCTCGTGTCCCCATCTGTTGTTGAGAAATGACCAAAGAACGAATCATATCTTCCGTCACACGACCACCCGCATTACGCAAAATATGAGCGTCACCTAGGGCCAACCCCAAGGCCTGAGCAACGTGAAGGCGTGAATCCATACAAGTCACAATAGCCACCTTAGTCTTTGGTTTCAAGGGAAGATGGGCTGTCCCGTGGAGGTCAACATAGGCTTTGTTGGCATTGAGAAAGTTTTCAAAATAAGACATAATAACTCACTTTCTAATGAAGAAAATAATTTGACTATCAAATTATTTACACACTATCTTATCATCTTTTTATTAACTTGTCAGCTATTGAGTCCGCAACATAAAAAAGGAGAATAAATGCTAACAAGCATCCATCCTCCTTCAATTTATATTATGAACGTTTTGGCAAGTATCTATTAAGCAAGCCTGCAAAGGTTTGAAGATTGAGACTTTGAACATAAATTTCACCTGTTCCTCTAAAGGTATTAACAACACCCTCTCCTGTCCCAATAGACTGCCAGAAACCATTTTCCAGGTGAATATTATAATCAAGTGTCTGACTCCAGGCAACGACATGAGCATTATCAATAGTCACTTCTTGATTGTTTAGCTCAATTTTTTTAATAGAGCCGTAAGCATTTGCCAAGAGAGTTCCTTGGCCTTGGGTAGTCATTACAAAGAAACCACCCTGACCACCAAAAAGAGCCTTACCAACAGACTGGAGCTCCATTGTATAGTAAGCTGTGCCATCAAGTGCTAGAAAGGCACCGTCGTTGAGTCGGTACTGTTTTTCACCTAAATAAAGTGGAATCACTTGACCTGGAGAATCAGGGGCCAAGGCTATATAGCCATTATTGGACTGCGAGACAACCTGAGTAATAAAGCTACTTTCGCCCGAAACCATTGAACGCCCAACTGCTTTTACAAAGCGACCTAAACCTGATCCACTGGCATTTAATTTGGTACTCAGTGTCACATTCGGTGTGTGATATACCATACTGCCACGCTGGATAAAGACTGTTTCACCTTGATTAAGAGATAACTCTACTAAAGGGAACTGCATGTTGCTGTCTGTAAAAAATTGCATAATAAATACCTCCCTATTCTTAAGAAAAGTATAGCATCGAACAGGTATTTTTGCAAGCGCTTCCAAATTCTGGCTTTGAGGCATTTTTTTAAGAAAAGACTTTTTTGAGTACTTCTCCTACCGTCGTGACCCCAATGATCTGGATACCTTCTGGAATCTTCATGCCATGAAGCGAATTTTTAGGAGCATAAATCTTAGTAAAACCTAATTTAGCAGCCTCATTAATACGCTGTTCAATGCGAGTTACTCGGCGAATCTCTCCAGTCAACCCAATTTCTCCTATGAAAGCTTCTTGTGGATTGGTTGGAAGCTCCTTGTAACTAGAAGCAATCGCAACGGCTACAGCAAGGTCAATAGCTGGCTCGTCCAATTTGACACCACCAGCCGATTTGAGATAGGCATCTTGATTTTGGAGAAGAAGGCCACAACGTTTCTCTAAAACAGCCATAATGAGGCTGACACGGTTAAAGTCCAGTCCCGTCGTTGTCCGCTTGGCATTACCAAAGACGGTTGGTGTCACCAAGGCTTGAACTTCAGCTAAGATAGGTCTGCTACCTTCCATTGTCACAACAATGGCAGAACCTGTGGCACCGTCTAGGCGTTCCTCTAAGAAAACCTGGCTAGGGTTTAGCACTTCTACCAAACCACCAGACTGCATCTCAAAAATCCCAATCTCATTGGTTGAACCAAAACGGTTTTTGACTGCTCGTAAAATACGGAAGGTATGATGACGTTCCCCCTCAAAATAGAGTACCGTATCCACCATGTGTTCCAACATACGTGGCCCAGCCAGTTGTCCCTCCTTGGTCACATGTCCAACAATAAAAGTGGCAATGTTATTGGTTTTAGCAATCTGCATGAGTTCAGCAGTGACTTCACGAACCTGAGATACAGAACCTTGAACGCCAGAAATCTCTGGACTCATGATGGTCTGAATAGAGTCGATAATGAGGAAATCAGGTTTGATGGTCTCTACTTGACTGCGAACCGCTTGCATATTGGTCTCAGCATAAAGATAAAATTCGTTATCAATATCACCTAAACGTTCGCTCCGCAATTTGATTTGCTCGGCAGATTCTTCTCCAGATACATAGAGGACCGTACCCTTGTTAGCCAGTTGCGTTGACACCTGTAAGAGGAGGGTTGATTTCCCTATCCCTGGATCTCCTCCAATAAGAACCAGACTGCCCGGAACCACACCGCCACCTAAAACACGGTTAAACTCGTCCATATCAGTCTTTATGCGGGCATAATTGATTGAGGATACTTCTTTTAATTTAGTTGGTTTAGACTTTTCACCCGTCAAACTGACACGGGCATTTTTCACCTCCTGCACCTCAACCTCTTCTTCAAAAGAGGACCAAGAAGAACAGTTGGGACAGCGCCCTAGATATTTGGGTGAATTGTAGCCACATTCTCGACAAACAAAAGTTGATTTTTTCTTTGCTATGATAATTCTCCTTCTACGATTACTCCGACAGAATGCCACTTATGCAATGTTTTTTTTAATTTCTTCTGGTTGGCAACTCCGACAGCGGACAAATCAACAGAAACCTGATAATTCTCCTTGACAGCTGCCAAAATGGAAGCCTTGACACAGCCATTGCCATCTACCCCTATAAACTCTAAGCTTTTAGCAGCATTCCCCTCCAGAAACTCTTTTAAATCCAGATTGGTAAAGCAAGAAGCCCGACGCTTCTCAAAGATACGAGAAGATGCAAGCAGCAAGCCGGTCGCAAATTTCTTCTTTCTATCTTTTCTCTCCCAGAAAAAACGATTGAGAATATAGATAACCCGGTCACTGGGATAGCTGGCAATTTTGTCATTTACAGCTACAGTCAGTTCTTCATGATATGCTTTTCCTACAGCAACATAGTCTGACTGCATATCTACAACTAATAAATAGTCTGCCATATTCTTTCTCTATTTCCCTGTCGATCCGAAACCACCTGTACGAACACCGTCAGCTTCATCTCCATCTACAATTAAGAAGGGCATAAAGACACCTTGAACGATGCGTTCGCCAACTTCAAGAGTCACGGGCTGATCCGTAATATTTTTCATCTGGGCGAAGATGTGACCCTCATTCCCTGGATTTCCATAGTAATCGCCATCAATAACTCCAACAGAGTTGATCAAGACCAGACCTTTTTTGCGAGGATTAGAAGAACGATCATAAAGATATAGCACCTCACCCGCTTGCATATAAGCCTTGACCCCAGTTGGGACGAGGACGATTTCTCCTGGTGCAATCACTGTGCGCTCTGCCACCTTTAAGTCGTAGCCAGCTGCATGGGCTGTCTCCCGTTTTGGAAGCAAGTCCTGATTGGTATAGGTTGATACAAGTTCAAATCCACGAATTTTTGTCATTATTTTTCCTTTCGATACATCTATAAATTAATTCTTGTAAAACTAGCCATGCTAGCTTCAGACTTTTAAATCTATCCCATTATAATCTATTCGAAATAAGATGACAAAGGTAATAGTCTAATCACTTTCTCATTAAACGAAGATTGACTTTTAACCAGGAAAACGCTAACATAATAATAGATATAATACTTTTAAGGAGAATTGTCATGAAATTCATCGGACTTGTTGGTACGAATTCAAAACGTTCAACTAATAGACAATTATTGCAATATATTCAGAAACATTTTGCAGATAAGGCAGACATCGAACTTGTTGAAATCAAAGACCTCCCTGTCTTTAACAAACCCGCTAACAAACAATTGCCAGAAAGTGTCCTTGAAATCGTTAAAAAAATCGATGAGGCTGATGGGGTTATTATTGGAACACCTGAGTATGACCACTCAATTCCAGCTGTTCTCATGAATGCTTTAGCTTGGGTCTCATACGGTGTTTTCCCTCTTTTGAATAAGCCTGTTATGATTACAGGAGCATCTTATGGAACTCTAGGAGCTTCTCGTGCACAGCTACAACTTCGTCAAATTTTGAATGCTCCAGAAATCAAAGCTAATGTGCTTCCAGACGAATTCTTGCTTTCACATTCCCTTCAAGCTTTTGATAGCAACGGCGATTTAGTTGACCTCGATGTCATCAAAAAATTAGATGCTATTTTCGATGACTTCCGTCTCTACGTCAAAATTACTGGTAAACTCTCACATGCTACAGAGTTATTACATAAAGAAGCTGAAGACTTCGACTGGGAAAGCCTATAAGACAGGAGAATATAAACTATGAAATTTGTTGGACTCGTTGGAGCAAATTATGATCAATCATATAACCGTAAACTGCTCGAATTTATCAGAAGACATTTTAAAATTAAATTTGAACTTGAAGTTTTAGAAATTGATGAAGTCCCTATGTTTAACCAAGATGAAAAATGGGATGAAAGTTTCCAACTTCGCTTACTTAATAATAAAATTACACGCGCTGACGGTGTCATCATTGCAACACCTGAGCACAACCACACTATCTCTGCAGCACTTAAATCAGTATTAGAGTGGCTATCATTCGAAGTGCACCCTTTTGAAAACAAGCCTGTAATGATTGTTGGTGCTTCTTACTACGATCAAGGGACTTCACGTGCCCAAGTGCATTTGCGTAAAATCCTTGAAGCGCCTGGTGTTAATGCTTATACACTTCCAGGTAATGAATTCTTGCTTGGAAAGGCTAAAGAAGCCTTTGACCTTGAGGGAAACATTACCAACGAAGGTACTGTTAACTTCCTTGAACAGTGCTTAGATAATTTCATCCAATATGTAGGAGTGGTTTCTAAATTGAAAAAACCAAAACCAATTGAACCTGAAGACTTGGATTGTAACAACCCAATCGCTACAACTGTTACCGAAGTTGATCCTGACGATCCAGAGTGGGTAGAAAAAGTAGCTGAAATCACTGGTGCGGTATCTGGTGATACCTACGTAAAATTGGACCACGGTATTTTGACGGTTAATCAAATTGACATGTTCCTCAAGGCTATGCCATTTGAATTGACCTATGCCGATGATAACAACCAGTTCCTCTACTACAACAACGCCCATCAAGATCCTGACACTATGTTTGCCAAACGTGTGCCACCTCAATCTGGTAGCCGTATGTCAACTGTTCACGGCTCACTTCCACCAGCTCGTATGAAAAATGTGGAATGGGTTATCGGTACACTTCGTAATGGTAACCAAGAATATGTTCGTACGATTGTTCCAGGGTCACCTGAAGGAGTTATTAATACGCATAACTATCAGGCTATGTACTATGATGATGGTTCTTATGCAGGAATCAATGAAATCGTCTTTAACTTTAAACCATGGCTTGACTGGTATCTCGAAACAACTGGTCAACGCCTTGTCGGAGGAAGCGGTCCTTTTGCACCAGCTGCAGCTAGTCATGGCGGTAGCGACGCCACATCTGGTGCATCAGATGCGGGTGGTCATGGTGGCGACGCAGCCCCAGCCGCAGATGCTACATCTGGAGCATCCTCATATTAAGACTTGGAAAAGTTGGGACAACTGTCCTGACTTTTTTTCATGGTCATCCTAGATTAAGTTTCACTCGAGCTTGCGCATTTGCCATGCTCCATGCCACATATTTTAGAGGTAAACCTATGTCTCAATTTAAAGAAAAAGTATTCGCTGCTTGTGCTAAAAAAGAAGCTCTCTTTGACGAAAGTCTGGGTCGCTATGCCTTGCGTTCTATGCTTGCAGGAGCTTATCTTACCATGTCAACTGCTGTAGGAATTATTGGTGCGGATGTTATCGCTACAGGTATTCCGGCCCTTTCTCGTTTTGTTTTTGCCTTTATCTTTGCCATCGGACTGGTCTTCGTTCTCATATTCAATGGAGAGTTGGCTACTTCAAACATGATGTTCCTGACCAGTGGTGCCTATTATGGTAAAATCAAATGGAGCAAGGTGTGTACCATCCTCCTCTACTGTACCTTCTTTAATTTTGTCGGTGCCCTTATCTTGGCCTGGTTCTTCAACCAATCCTTCTCTTTCCAACATTTGACTGACAAGAGTTTCTTAGTTACCGCTGTCTCAACCAAGCTTGGAAAAACAGATTGGATGAACTTTACAGAAGGTATTACAGCGAATATGTTCGTTAATATTGCCATCTTGGGTTACATGCTCCTCAAAGAAGAATCTGCTAAGATTTTCATTGCGCTATCAGCCATCTTTATGTTTGTATTTTTAATTAATGAACACTTGATTGCTAACTTTGCCTCTTTCATGTTGCTCGGTTTCAACGGTGTGCGTGATGCTGTGGATAATTTCACTTTGGCAAATATTCTACGTCAGTGGATAGTCGTTTTCTTCGGTAACTGGATTGGCGGAGGTATTTTCATTGGTTTGGCATACTCTTGGCTCAATAAAACTAAAACACCTCACATTGATTAGGAGACCTCATGCGTCAAAAGACATTCATCAAACAAACCAGTATAGCTATTCTACTCTATTTTATTTGCCTAGCCCTTGCAGTCGCCATTGATTTAATCTTTTTCAAAGTCAAAAATATGTATCATACGCCTGCTTTAGCTGCTATCTTTGCAGGCTGGGTCTATTTGGGGCTTATCAGAAAAACTAAACAATTTGGAGCTATTACCTGTCTGGGTATCTTTATGTCCCTCTTCTTCTTTGCCTCTGGGCACTTTGTTCTAGCCTTTCTTCCTAGCTTTTTAGCTGGCCTTGTCGCTGATTTTCTAGCTAAGAAAGGGAACTATGAGAATAATAAACTTAATCTACTCTCCTATATGATTTTTTCCCTAGGGAACTTAGCACCCATTATCACCATGTGGCTTGCGCCCAAAACTTATATCGCACAGCTCCTGGCCAAAGGGAAAACTCAAGATTATGTCAATCAAGTTATGGTTCCCTTTACAGGCAGTCATGTCTTAATCCTGATTGGAGGAACGCTCATGGCTGCCCTCATTGGAGGCTACATTGCCCAAAATTGGCTGAAAAAATAAATGGCCATCAGCCTTACTAACAGAGAGTACAAGACAAACATGCTTTTCTTATGTTATAATGAGAAAGAATACAGTCTTTTTCTACTTTGTTAGAAAGGACCTAAAGGGAGACCTAATGATGAAAAAACAAAAAATCGCTGTCTTGGGCCCTGGTTCATGGGGAACTGCCCTTGCTCAGGTACTCAACGACAACGGACACGAGGTCCGTATTTGGGGAAACATCCCTGAACAAATTGATGAAATTAACGAGAAACACACCAACACCCGCTACTTCAAGGATGTGGTTTTGGATGAAAACATTAAAGCCTACAAGGAACTGTCTGAAGCCCTAGATAGTGTCGACGCTGTTCTCTTTGTTGTTCCAACCAAAGTTACTCGCTTAGTTGCTAAACAAGTTGCCGAACTTTTGGACCACAAAGTTGTTGTCATGCATGCTTCAAAAGGATTGGAACCTGGAACACACGAACGTCTTTCAACAATCCTTGAAGAAGAGATTCCTGAGGAACTTCGCAGTGACATTGTTGTCGTATCTGGTCCAAGTCACGCTGAAGAAACTATCGTTCGCGATATCACTTTGATTACAGCAGCATCTAAGGATCTTGAAGTGGCACGCTATGTCCAAGGCATTTTCAGTAATAACTACTTCCGCCTCTACACCAATTCAGATGTGATTGGTGTTGAAACAGCTGGTGCTCTTAAAAACATTATCGCGGTAGGTGCAGGTGCCCTCCACGGTATGGGATATGGGGACAATGCTAAGGCAGCCGTTATTACTCGTGGACTTGCAGAAATTACTCGTCTTGGTGTGAAACTCGGTGCCGATCCTTTGACTTACAGCGGTCTATCTGGGGTTGGTGACCTTATTGTTACAGGAACTTCTATCCATTCACGTAACTGGCGTGCTGGGGATGCGCTCGGTCGTGGAGAAAAATTAGAAGACATTGAACGTAACATGGGAATGGTTATCGAAGGTATTTCAACCACAAAGGTTGCCTACGAAATCGCCCAAGAACTCGGTGTCTACATGCCAATTACAACAGCAATCTACAAATCTATCTATGAGGGTGCTGATATCAAGGAATCTATTCTCAATATGATGTCCAATGAATTGCGCTCTGAAAATGAATGGGATAAAAAATAAAAATCTAAGGAGTTCTCATGAAGAATCAAAAAGTTAGAAAAGCTATCATCCCCGCTGCAGGACTCGGAACACGCTTTTTACCAGCTACTAAGGCCTTGGCCAAAGAAATGTTGCCAATCGTTGACAAGCCAACCATCCAATTTATCGTTGAAGAAGCCCTCAAATCAGGTATTGAAGATATCTTGGTGGTTACTGGTAAGTCAAAACGTTCTATCGAAGACCACTTTGATTCAAACTTCGAGTTAGAATACAACTTGGAACAAAAAGGTAAGACAGACTTGTTGAAATTGGTTAATGACACCACTGCTATCAACCTCCACTTTATCCGTCAAAGCCATCCGCGTGGTCTTGGGGATGCAGTTCTTCAAGCCAAAGCATTTGTCGGAAATGAGCCATTCGTTGTCATGCTTGGTGACGACCTCATGGATATCACTAATGACAAAGCAGTACCTTTGACTAAGCAGCTCATTAACGACTATGAGGAAACACATGCATCAACCATTGCAGTTATGCCTGTACCTCACGAAGAAGTTTCTTCATATGGTGTCATCGCCCCTCAAGGCAAAGGCGAAAATGGACGTTATAGCGTTGAAACTTTCGTTGAAAAACCAAATCCAGAAGATGCACCAAGTGATCTTGCTATCATCGGACGTTATCTTCTAACACCTGAAATTTTCGGTATTTTGGAAACTCAAAAACCAGGTGCTGGAAACGAAGTCCAACTGACTGATGCCATCGATACACTTAACAAGACACAACGCGTCTTTGCTCGCGAATTTACTGGAAACCGTTATGATGTCGGTGACAAATTCGGATTCATGAAAACGTCTATCGATTACGCACTTAAACATCCTCAAGTTAAAGATGACCTCAAGCAATACCTCATTGACTTGGGCCACAAACTTGAAGGCAAAGCAGCTAAAAAAGACTAAAATAAAATCCATCGAACATAACATTCGATGGATTTTTCATATGACTTAAAAATAAGTGAATCCTAGAAGAATCAGCAATAGTAAAATGTAGGTTAAAAGGGATGTAGAACGCCAACCTTTACTAAATAAGCGACTTTCAACCTTGTTGGCCAAAAAGATAGCTGCAAGAGCACCTCCAACTAAACCACCGAGATGGCCTGTAATCCCAACACTAGGTGTAAAAAGGTTGAAGATTAAGTTAATAACAATCAAAACCAAATAATTACGGCCTAACTGATTAAGCAAGGGGCTGTGACTGTAATAACCAAGAATCACAACAGCCGCAAAAAGTCCAAACAAGGATGTCGAAGCACCAGCTGCAATAACATTAGGCGTAAAAAGTAAGGTAAAGGCATTTCCCATAACACCCGCTAACAAATAAAGCCCTAGAAAACGTGGAGTCCCAAAAATCTGCTCAGCCATTTTCCCCATAAAGTAAAGAGTAAGCATATTAAATAGAAAATGCTCAACACCTATATGCACAAAAATTGGTGTTACAAGACGCCAAAGGTTCAAGGGACTGTACTGAACAAACGCACCGTACATAGCTCCCATCTTAAAAAGGCTCAAAGGCGAAGTCGCTTGAAAGCCGTTTAAAAGATATTGACAGATAAAAGTCAACGTCGTAAGCCCCAACAATAGATAGGTTGCCGGGTATTTCTTCCACTCATTTATTTGCATGTGACGACCTCCTTAACAGGAATATCATAGCTGTCTGGTTGAAAATCATGTTTCTGGCAAGGATAAACCGTACTAACTGTCTCCCCTTCAAAATCAGACAAATAGCGATCATAGTAACCTGCTCCGTAACCAATGCGATAGCCTTCATCATTGAAAACTACTCCTGGCACATGAATCAAATCAATCTCTGATTTTTCCACAGCCAAATCAGACGCAGGTTCCATCAAGCCAAAAGAGGTTGCAACAAGATTATCTGGATCATAATCCACAAAAATCATTCGACCTTGTTTATATGTTTTAGGAATCAAAAGTCGTTTACCATCCTTTAAAGCCTGATTGATTAAAAGACTGGTATCATATTCATGAGGAAAAGACAAATAAGTCGCAATCACCTGAGCCTCTTTATAAGCAGGTAAGGCAATCAATTGCTCCAAAAGATGTTTATCTATCTTAGCCTTAGTCTCAGGTTCTTGTGAAGTTAATTGAGCCAAGACTGTTTTTCTAAGTTCATTTTTCATAGGTTTATCATATCAAAAAATCTACCAAAAGTCAGACTTGGTAGATTTTTTAGCTTTATCGACTCTGATTAGGCTTCTGCCTTGTGTTTAAGGAATTTTCCAATTTCAGCCACTGCAAAAGCGAGAGCATCTTCATTTGGGCTCATCTTAGGATGGTGAAGTGCATATGGCGTGTCGATTCCCAACCAGAACATGACACCAGGAACTTTACTAAGCAAATAACCAAAATCCTCTCCAGTCATAGCCGGTGGACAATCAATCAGGTTAACTTCTGGGCTAGCATCAAAGAAGGCCATCAACTCTTTGGCCAAGGCTGGATTATTTTCCACAGGAAGATAACCACCTTGTTTCAACATGATATCCACTTCCATACCAAAGCTAGCTGCTACACCTTCTGCAATCTGGCGCACACGCTTCTGGATAAGGAGACTCATTTCCTGAGTAAGGGTACGAATAGTTCCATAAACCTCTGCAGTTTCAGCGATAACATTATTAGTAGTTCCTGCATGGAAAGAACCAAAGGTAACTACCCCACCCTGAATAGGGTCAACATTACGACTGACAATCGTTTGCACTTGAGTAATAAAGTAAGAAGCTGCTACAAGAGCATCATTGGCCTCATGTGGAAAGGCCGCATGTCCACCTTTCCCCTTGAAAGTAACGAGGACTTCACAAGTCCCAGCAAAAAGGGTACTTGTGTTAGTCGCAATATCACCTACCTTGAAATCTGGACGGACGTGGAGGCCATAGAACTCATCTGGCAACCAATCTCCAAAGGCACCATCTTCATACATAAGCATACCACCAGCTTCATTTTCTTCGGCTGGTTGGAAGAGGAAGAGCATGTTATTTTTAGGTTGTACTTGAAGCATCTGGTCCAAAAGACCAAGTGCTGTGGTCATGTGCATATCGTGTCCACAAGCATGCATACGACCTTCATGAGTAGACTTGAAGTCAAGATCTGTTTCCTCTACGATTGGGAGGCCATCAATATCTGTACGCCAACCAATGATTTTTTCAGGAGCATGCCCGTGAAGATAGACAAGAATTCCTGTACGCCAAGTACGTTGCTCCACAAAGTCCTTACCTTCAGTCATTTCGGCAATACGCTCTAAGAGGTAAGCCTGAGTTTTAAATTCTTCCAAACCAATTTCAGGAATTTGGTGAAGGTCTCGTCTGATTTTGATTAAATCAAGTGTCATGTTTTTGTCCTTTTTATTTATATTTATTTTATAGAGAATCTAGAAATAGAGGCCTTACAGGCCTCTACTATCAATATGTTACAAATTACGCAAAGCGTCTTCGAGTGCTGTTTTTTGTTGTGTTTTTTCATCGATTTCCTTGATGATACGAGCTGGAACACCAGCTACAACCACATTTTCAGGAACATCTTGAGTAACGATAGCTCCAGCAGCAACGACTGAACCATTACCAACTTGAACACCTTCAATAACAACAGCATTAGCACCAACAAGAACGTTGTCACCGATACGAACTGGGTCTGCTGAAGCTGGTTCAATCACACCAGCAAGGACCGCACCCGCACCGATGTGGCTGTTTTTACCAACAGTAGCACGACCACCAAGGATTGCGCCCATATCAATCATAGTACCAGCACCAATTTCAGCACCGATGTTGATAACAGCACCCATCATAACGACAGCATTATCTTCGATAGTTACTTGGTCACGGATAATAGCGCCTGGTTCGATACGCGCATTAAGGTGACGTTTATCAAGCAATGGAACAGCTGAGTTACGGCCATCTTGTTCCACAACATAGTCCTTGTTTTCAGTCAAATTCGCAAGAAGTGGTTCGATTTCTTTCCAGTCTCCGAAAAGAACATTACCAAGCTTAGTGACAGAAGCCGGAACAGCAGTTGCCAATTCCCCTTCAAAAGTTACTTTAACATTCGTTTTCTTTTCAGCATTACCGATAAAAGCGATAATTTCTTGTGCAGACATTTTTTGTGCAGTCATGAGATTCTCCATTCACATAAAGTTAGGAATTATTATACCAAAAATTCTGATAATTGTCTTTGCTTTTGCCAAATAGAGTGTATTTTTATGTAAAATTTGTCTTTAGAGCCTCTATGTCAGTAATCACTCGATCTGGTTTAATTGGGGATTTCTCCAACTCTCGACGAGAATAAGGGAAGGTATTCAGCAAGATACCATCGATCCCAACTGCCTCAGCCACAGCAATATCAGTCGTCAGGTCATTTCCCACCATGACAGTCTCAGATGGCTTTAACCCATGATCATCCAAAACTTGCTTTAAAAATTCAGGTTGAGGCTTACAGATACCCGCATCCGAAGACAGGTAAATGGCATCAAAGTAAGGTCTTAACTCCATTAAGTCAATCTCAGCATTAGTAAAGGCTGCTTGAGCATTAGACAAGAGATAGAGACGACAGCCCTGCTCTTTTAGAAAGGTCAAAACCTCCTTGGTATGCGGATAAGCTAACAACTGCTTACGAGATAAGACGCGAAAGACCATGGCTATCAAATTTCCCCAATCGTCCGGCTGACTAGAGTTACTAGACTGAGACCGACCATCTACATAAAGCTGGTTGAAAATGTGAACTAAATCAACTTCTGGATAAGCAACTCCTTTAATCTCTATTAACTCCTTACGAGTCTGAGCCACACGCTTAGCATAAGCCTTTTTAAGAGCATCACCTTCATAAGCCGCTCCATAAGCCTGATATAGCTGGCCTAATGTATCCCATAACACAGGATCCTTCTCATCAGTTAGGATATCAACCAAGGTACCATAAAAATCAAAAATGTAGTTCTTATAGGCTCTATTTTTCATCACTTTTTACCCATTACTGAAACTTTCTTACTTATTGCTCCCATCATACACCTTTTAGGAAGACCAAACAAGCTAACTGAGATATTTTCCCATCAAAAAAATCCCAACGACTGTTAGGATTGCTTATCATCTCTAATACGACCAATCAGCAGCTCTCCCGCAACGGTTAATTGCGTCACTGAAGTCAAGTCCAAAGTATCCTTATTGGTATGGAAGAAAAGAGGTGTCATCTCAGCAAATGTTTGAACATGCTCTGATGGCATAGACCAAGTCTTAGCAATCGTCACACGCTCCAAAAGCTCACAAGACTCTTGAAAATGTTCCAGAACATCCTGGTTAGAATAAGCCTGCGCCTCCGGTAACAGTTGGCGAAACTCTTTAAGATGATCTTCGTGAGGAATAACCTTGAAAATCAAGCCCTGATCAGACAAAAGTCTTCCAAATTCTTGATAATTAGCTGGTGAAAAGATATCTAAAATGACATCGATACTGTGTTCACATAAGGGCAATTGAGCCAAATCACCAACGAACCAAGCTACGTTTTTCTGAGGATTTTGACGTGCCGCAAGAAGGATTGAATCCTTAGACAAGTCAAAGGCCATGAAATCCTTGTCAAACTGTTGAGCCAACTGACGGCTATAATAGCCTTCACCACAGGCAACATCTAACACGTGCGAGTGTCCAGGAAGGTCACGCAAGCGCTCTGAAATCACCTTCAGGATAGGATCGTAATAGCCTGCTGCTAAAATCTGACTCCTCTTTTCAAAAGAAGCCATATCATAGTGCTTATCTCCCTTAGTCTGTCTTAAAAAATTGACAAAGCCCTGCTTAGCTATATTAAAGGTATGCCTATTCTGACAAACCAAGCTAGACAAATCCAAATGCATTGGCACCTGACAGATTGGACAAGCAAAAAGGCTCTCTTGATCTTTAAAAACACTAAATTTGGCCATAAATCCTCCTTAACACAAAAAAAGAGCACACACCTGAAATCGCTTAGGGCTGCTGGATTCCTCCCCTGACCCGCTTCACGCACAGATGTTGCTCCGAGAAATATTATACCATAAATCGAAGTGATTGCAAGTAGAGAACTTACGATAAGACTAGCTAGACCTATCCCCCTATTAATCCCCTTTGTTTCCTCCCGTTAGTATAAGCTTTGGTAAAGTATAAGACTTACCATAGTGACATTTATGTCACTACTTTTTTATTTCTCGACGCCTTATAATAAATCCATAGCTTGAGGGAAGCTCCATAAGTTAGTGACATGACTGATTTTATTGAAAGAAGAAGTCATGTTTAACATATCACTTAACTCACGGTGAGAGGGTATGAGATTTAAAAATTCACCAAAAATAAAAAAAGGAGAACAATAATGACTAACAAAGAAATGAACACTTCTGATTTAGCCTCAGTAACAGGAGGCGGATGGAAGACTAACCTTGCCGTTGGAGGGCTCTGCCTAGCTTCAGGACCTATTGGAACTATGATTTGCCTTGGTGCCTACAACGGCTACATGGACTCTGCACGATAAAAAGAAAGGACATATGAATAATGACTAAGACAATTAACAATCGTAAACACATGACTACTCAAGAACTTGAAGCTGTATCAGGTGGGGTAGTTCCTTGGGTGGCTATTTCTGTTGGCATGGCTGCTGCAAAACTAACTTATGACCTTAGCTATGCCGCAGGTAAATCTTTCTATAACCTCACCCACTAACTAACAGAACTCACCTGATATCTCAAAGATTTTGAGGATGATAACTCATGAAACATACCATAAATCGAACAAATGATACTACTACTAATCAATCACCTAAAATGAATAACTATTTACTCGTAAAAATAGCTTTAGCTGGAATTATCAGTAGCCTACTTCTGATACTCCTAATCAACCTTATCTTTCATATACGATTAGGAACACCAATTATTGATACTAATTTGAAGTCCGCTTTTGGTACTCTGATTCTCTTTATGCCTATTTTTATTCTAACAAGAGAGAAAGAAAAAAATAAAGCATAGAAAGAGTGACTTAAACTGTCTTCAGGAAAACAAAAATACTCATCTTCCATTAAAAATGCAAGTCCAAAGGGACTTGCACTTTTGTTTACATATCTTGCATTGTTTCCAATTTAGCCAATCGTTTGGCTTCTTTTTTGCGTTCACGACTCTGGCGGAAGAAGTCTTGCATAATCTTAGCACACTCCTCCTCCATGATACCGGTCTCTACTTCTACGCGATGATTGAGACGCTCGTCTCGTAGGATATCGTAGAGGCTGCCCGCACCACCAAACTTTTGATTACTTGCTCCATAGATAACTTTAGGAATACGAGCCAGGCCGATGGCCCCACTACACATGACACAGGGTTCAATGGTCACAAAGAGGGTACAATCTAACAAACGCCAATTGCCCTCGGTCCTATTAGCTTCCTGAATAGCCATGACCTCCGCATGCATAATAGCTTGATTGAGCTCCTCACGTGCATTGTGCCCACGACCGATGACTTCGCCATCTTTAACGATGACACAGCCAATTGGGATCTCTGCTTTATCTAGAGATTTTTCGGCCTCCTTAAGAGCTTCAGACATAAAAAAGTCTTTCTCTTCTTGGGTAAAATCAAGCATTAGTATCACTCCCGTTCCAAGATTTGCGAGATATTATCTCGCTTAGTCCTTCTATTATAGCATAAGAAAATCAATACCAAAGATCTCCATTTTAAAGGACACAAAAAAAGCTAAGACGAATCATCCTAGCTTCAAACACATTAGTCTGGTGAGTCTTAGGAATCACACCAATGTGTTCCCCCAAGGCTAGACGAAAAGTCAACGACCGCTTAACATCCTAATTCATATGTCAGTCGGAGTGTCATAGTCAATTGTCTGTGAAATCAATCATGGACCTGTGGCCTCACAACAATAAACAAAAATGCAACTGCCTCAAACAATTGCAAGGATAGTGTTCTAGTTGTGATATTTCACACTTTCCTTCCAAACAAATAATGCCTACTATAAAAGTAACTTTTATAGCTTTTTCCTTACCCACCTATAGTTTATCACGAAACCTCTATCATTTAATTTAAAAATTGGTAATAAAACAATGATATAAATGAGAAAGAACTGTTAATTGTGTACACTGTTTTGGCTAATTAACCAAATAGCAAAAAACCATGTTATAACTGCATTTTAAGGTTTTTCGAATAACTTTCTCTACTCTATCTATACTTTTCAACCCCTATCATCCTAAGTCTTATCTAATTTTACTGTTTATTAGTCTAACAGGTGTTTAATGTTTTATCTCCGACAATTCTTCAAAACAAGGTATGGAACAAGATAATGATTTTTTGGATAGGTGGCTTCAAAGATAGGAGACCTAGATAGCTAGACAAAGGATAAACTAGAAGGGAAGTTCTTCTTCCAAGACGAGGTCAGCCAAGTCATTGTCAGGATTATTTTCCCTAACAGCACGCTGAGCACGACTCTCCAGAAGTTGGAAAGAGGAACAAAGCACTTCAGTAACGTAATGGGTTTGACCATCCTTATCATACTTACGGGTACGAAGCTCACCATCAAGAGAAATTAAACTCCCCTTGCTAGCATAAGAGGCTAAGGTCTCAGCCAAACGCCCCCAGACAACCACTGTAATAAAGTCAGCCTCACGCTCACCATTTTGCGTCTTATAGCGACGATTAACCGCAACTGTGACACGTGTAAAAGACCTATCGCTAGCAGTCTTAACCATTTCAGGAGTAGCTGTCAAACGTCCAATTAAAATTACTTTGTTATACATTTTTTTACCTCCACCTATCTATTCGTAAGAGGAAGTAAAAAATAGATTATTTTAAATAGCTTTACAGATTCCTTTGAGAGTATCCTTACTAACACTCCAGTCTACATACCCAAATTGTCCTAATAATCCTAGTAAATAGAAGGTTATTACTTTTCTAGTAATACTGCTCTCTCAGATATTTTCATTACAACAATTGATCTTTAAATTTTCTCGACTCGCTTAGCTGACTCAACGTTTTTGAACTACAATTTCCCATGAAGCAGGGCCGACTTGTTCAAAGCGCGTCACAGGATAATCATTATCTGCAGCCCAGTTTGGTATACTTTCCGTTGCTTGCGTACAATCGAAAGCTATCAACAACTCATCACCTGTAGCTAATTCAACCATTTTTTTCTTCGCATCAATCAATGGGAATGGACATACCAATCCACCCGTTTCAAGTTTTATCAAAGCCATATGATATTCTCCTCTTAATTTTTGTTGGGTTTTACAAAGATAATATAGGAAGCCGTCCAAACACCTAATATAGTCACTGGTAAAGCAATCCATCCCTTACTGGAAAAAATTGCTGTAGCTGTTAAACCATTACCAATCGTACAGCCACCAGCCCATGAAGCACCGATTCCCATAAAAATACCCCCTAGTGTGCTCTTACCGATGGTTGACAAGTCTGGCAAGCGCCAACGAAACTCTCGAGAACCCTTTGCAGCAAGAAAGGAACCAAGAAAAATCCCCAATACAAGAAAAACACCCCAACCAAGCTGTTTACTATCTCCTGTAATAATATAACTAATTAGATGTGCTGAGGGAGTTGTAATCCCTAACCCTCCAACACGACCCGTCAACTGACTAGCAGGCCAAGCAATAAAAGCAACAAGACCTATTAGAAGTCCTGCAAAATATTTATGGTAAGTTTTCTCAAAAAGATAGTGTCTCACTCCCTTATATTTTGATGGAAGCGAAGCAATCTGACGTCTGGGCTTACGTAACTCTCGAATGACAACAAAACTTGTTATAGCTACTAAGAAAACAAGAAAATACCAAACCGGAATTCCTAATTGACCAGCTAAATCATCATTAATTACCCATCGCTTGGCTATTAATTGATTCAAAGGAACAAGAAATCCTGATTTCATAGCTGCTGCACTTGTCATATAAAAGAATAGTGCAACCCAACTACCTAGGAGACCTTCACCGGCACGATACCACGTTCCTGTGGCACATCCCCCAGCAAGAACAATTCCAATACCAAATAGATAGGAGCCCACAATTGCTCCCAACACGGAAAATTCTTCATAAGGGTTTCCAATAATACCTAATTTAATCAGGGAAAGTACTCCTATACTTTCTACTGTGATTGCAATAAGAAAAGCGTAAAATAATGTATTATTACGTGCAATGTACATGTCTCGGAAACCACCAGTCAAGCAGAATCGAGTTCGTTGCAAAATGAATCCAAATATCAGACCTATGAGCCCACCAGAAAGAACAGTTGTAAGCATAATTACCTCCTAAAGTAAATATTGATTACATTTTAAGAAAAATATTATAACTTGCATAATCTTTCTTTTTTATGATTAGCTATAAACTTTCTTTATGACAAACAAAAAAGCGGCTTACTTACCGCTTCTTGTCTTATTTACCCTTTCCAGTGTTTGGCTGGATCAAAAGCCTCACCGACTACTGCTGAATCATCAAGTTCAATAATACCACGTTTTTGTGGGGCATTTGGAAGTGCCAACTCACGTGGGGCACACATCATACCATAACTATCTTCACCACGAAGTTTTCCTGGGAAGATAAGGGTACCGCTAGGCATCATAGCACCGGGAAGAGCTACGATAGTTTTAAGCCCAAGCGCTGCGTTTGGTGCTCCTGCAACGATTTGGACCTTCTTATCACCGATGTTCACTTGGCAGATGTTAAGGTGGTCACTATCTGGATGTGCAACCATTTCATCAATTTGTCCAACCACAAAAACTGGACCTTGTGTATTTTCCAAACGCTCTTCAAAGCCTTCTTTAGCCAATTCCTCGTTCAAGACAGCTACATCTTGGTCTGACAAGAAAACTTGACCGTTACCTTCGATATCAATGAGGCTTGACGCTTCAAAAATATTCCAAGCAAGAGTCTCGCCTGTTTCATCAGCTGTGACACGCGCCACTTTACCTTTACGTTCTACGCTACGTTTGATGTCTTTAGTATCTTCCAAGATAACCAACAAAACGTCGCCAACTTGTTCTTTATTATATGCAAAAATCATGGATTCTCCTTCAATAATTCTTTTTCTAGATTTTAAAATCGACTGATATGCCAAGAATCGTCGTTACTACCATAGCGATAACTAATCTTGTCAATTTTCCAGTCACTCTCTGTTAATTTTACGATAAATTGTTTATGGTACCAAAAATCATTCCCATAGGAAAATTCGAGAAACATCTTAGCCTTACTCTTCATAATAAACTTAACTCGACAGGGCTCTAACACAAAATCATAGGTGCCTGGAGAACCAAAAGAAGCTGAAAAACCTCTTTTATAACAGTTATCAGTCAAGTGTTTTTGAGCTAAAGGAGTCAACTTCACTTTAAATTCATCAAATAACTCCATTTCTCCAGGAATAGTTTGATGTGTAGGAAGATTATTTTCCTTTTTGTAGGTGTTTATTTCTTGGTGTTTTAGGAAGATATCACTTTCAATTTTGGAATGCTCTACTAAAACTTGGCATAATTCTTCGATGATCCTCTCATTTTTTTCTGTCAGATACTTTTCTTTGGTTTCTGAAATATCAAAAGAGATATTAGGAAAGTGATTGATTTTCATCTTTTAAATCTCCGACAAAAAGGCATTGATTTCTTCTTTGGTTTTACGAGCTTTATTGACCAAGCGCCCCAATTCCTGGCCTTTCTTAGTCACAACAAAACTTGGGATACCAAAAATATTCCAAGTTTGTGCCAAAGCCATATAATCATCACGATTAACACTCACAAAGGTCATATCTGGATGGAGGGCTTCGATTTCAGGCATAACGGGATAGATGAACTGGCAGTCTGGACACCAGTCGGCAGTGAAAAAGAAAACCACCTTTTGATCACTTTCGACATAGCTTGCCAGTTCTTCAAGATTCTTAGGAATAATCATGCCCGCTCCTCCTCATAGGTCAAGATATCCTCTGCATAAACAAAGCTATAGGCACGTCCATCCTCTAAGACGATACCTCCTGTAAGCCCTGAATTTTCCTTATCAGTGGGATTCGTATAGAGGACTGCGATAGTCCCTAGGTGTGATAATTCTTGTCTAATATCTTGGATTAATGCAGCCTTCTTCATTTCTGCACGTGACTGTCTATACTTCTCTGCCATTGCCAAGAGACCTAAAGCTCCTACGCCTCCAGCAAACAAGGCCAATGTTTTACGTTTCATAAGAAACATTTTACCATAATTTTAGATGAATGGGGAGAGGCTACCTATCTCTTAAGAATCGTGCTAAAATAGTAGCAAGTACTACTCAAGGAGGATTTTATGACTACCCTATTTGACAAGATTAAAGAAGTAACTGAACTCAGTGCCACTTCAGGATTTGAAGCGCCAGTACGCGACTACCTTCGCCAAAATATTACACCACTCGTAGATGAGGTCCAAACAGATGGTCTCGGTGGTATTTTCGGTATCAAACATAGCCAGGCGGAAAATGCCCCTAAGGTGCTCGTGGCTGCCCACATGGACGAAGTTGGGTTTATGATTAAGGAAATCAAGGCAGACGGGACTTTCCGTGTCGTCGAACTTGGTGGTTGGAACCCACTGGTTGTCAGCTCTCAACGCTTCACCCTACACACTCGTGATGGCCGTATCTATCCTGTCATCTCAGGTTCGGTGCCACCTCATTTCTTACGTGCCAGCGGCGGAGCTTCAAGTCTTCCTAGTGTTTCTGATATCGTCTTTGATGCTGGTTTTGCCAACCAAGAAGAGGCTAATGCCTACGGTGTTTTCCCTGGTGATGTCATCATTCCTGAATCAGAAACGATTCTCACAGCCAATCAAAAAAATGTGATTTCTAAAGCTTGGGACAACCGTTATGGTGTTCTCATGATTCGTGAACTCTTGGAAAACGTTAAAGAGCAAGAACTCAATAATACTCTAATTGCTGGTGCCAACGTTCAAGAAGAAGTTGGTTTACGTGGTGCCCATGTTTCTACCACTAAATTTGATCCTGAAGTTTTCTTTGCCGTGGACTGTTCTCCTGCAGGTGATATCTATGGTAATCAAGGTAAGGTAGGTGATGGTACCCTTATTCGTTTCTTCGATCCAGGTCACATCATGTTGCCAAATATGAAAGATTTCCTTTTGACTACAGCTGAAGAAGCTGGTATCAAATATCAATACTACTGTGCTGCGGGCGGAACAGATGCTGGTGCCGCTCACTTGCAGAATGCTGGTGTCCCATCAACAACTATCGGTGTTTGTGCCCGTTACATTCACTCGCACCAAACCCTTTATGCGATGGATGACTTCCTAGAGGCACAAGCCTTCTTACAAGCGATTGTTAAGAAGTTGGATCGTTCAACAGTAGATTTGATTAAAAACTACTAAGACAAGGAGTAACCCATGATTATTGGTTTTATTGGCGTTGGAAAGATGGCGACAGCCATTATCAACGGCCTAAATACAAGCTCACATCGTATCATTATTTCAGGGTCTTCCTTAGCTCGTTCACGCCAAATTGCAGAGGAACTAGAGGTTGAGGCTGCTGCTTCCCATCAAGAATTGTTGGATAATGCTGACCTGGTCATCCTCGGTATCAAACCTCAAATGTTTGATAAGGTACTAACTGGCCTCAATTTCCATCAACCTATCATGAGTATGGCTGCTGGAGTAACCTTGGAACGCCTCGCTTCACTCACCAGTCCAGACCTTCCTCTCATTCGTATCATGCCTAACCTTAACGCTCAGATTCTCAAGAGCACTACTGGTCTTTGCACCAACGATAAAGTATCTGAGGACCTTTTGGCAGTTGCCAAGGAAATCACAGATAGTTTTGGAACTACTGTTGAATTGGCTGAGAAGGACTTTGATACCTTTACTGCTCTAGCTGGCTCTAGTCCGGCCTACATCGCCCTCTTTATAGAGGCTCTAGCCAAGGCTGGCGTCAAAAATGGCCTAAGTAAGCAAGTTGCTCTGACCATTGCCACACAGACAGTTCTAGCTACTGCTGAAAATCTCAGTCTTGGTAGCGACAGTCCACATAATCTTATTGACAAGGTGTGTAGCCCTGGTGGAACCACTATCGCCGGTCTCATGGACCTTGAGCGTACAGGTCTCACCCATAGTGTGGTTTCAAGTATTGATACAACCATTGCTAAAGCTAAAAAACTATAAGAAAAAAGCTCGGAATCTTCCGAGCTTTATTTGATATATGGTGCTAACAATTGTAGGAGTAACATCATTGAAACCGCAATACTATTGTTAATCATATGAGCCATGATACAGTACTCTAACTTTTGACACTTACGATATGCTATCCCAAGGACAAACCCCATACCTGCATATACAATCCAAACACCGATGCTATTAGGCATATGAGCAAGGCCAAAGAGTAAGCTACTCAAAATCAAGCCAACAATAGAATCTGGATTAAAGACACGTCCCATGAGGATCCCTCGAAAAACCAACTCTTCCACAATCGGTGCCATAATTACTGTCAACGTTATGAGAAGGAAGGGATTCATATGGGCATTTTCTATGGCTGCCTGATTGGTGCTATTACTAACACCTTCCATCATCATGACCATAGAACCAATCCTAGTAACGATATAAATACCTAGGTAGGTCAAGCCAATCATCCCCCAGGCCTTCAGGGAAGAAAGGGCCTTAAAGCCTTCGAAAAGCCCAAGACGTTTTCCTAAGAAAAGAGCTCCTGCGCTCATGAGAAGCAAGACAAAAATTAAGAGACAGACTAACCTTGTATCTTTGACACCTAAATAGATGGTTGGAACTTGATCAATAATTAGTATTAGGAAAGCGAGTAAAAAATAAAGAAAGCGTTTGAGAATTGACTCTTTGTTCATGAAAATCTACCTCTTTTCATCGTTTATTTGTATCTCTATTATAATACAATATAACTCAATTAACAAGACAATAAGAGAAAGAGAGGTGAAGTTTTCAAGAAAATATAGGCTCTTATCCTATTTTAGATAGGATGAGACGAATAAGAGCAAATCCCAATACTAAGCCATAGAGCAAGACTGATAAGACTGTAACATAGGGCAACTGAATATTGACAAAGGCATATAGGGCAATCAAAGCAAAGATAAGCAAAAACTCTAAAATCAGAGTTGCAACTGCTGTCGCCATTAAAATCTGTTTATTTCGCTCATCATAGGCAGCAATATACATCCGATGAAGACGTTTAGGATGGGTAAGTGTCGCAAAATAATAGATTGACAAGGCATAAACCCCAAGGGTAAGTCCCAAAACTAAGCCTAGAGCATAATCACTAAGACTGTTAGAGCGAACAACAAACAATCCCAAAACACCCAAGCAAAAAAGAGAACATGCTACTCGTGTAATGTATTTCTTAAACTCATCCTCTGTTTTTCTCTTTCCTAATAACATTTTTATTAACATATCCTAATTCTCCCTTCATTATCCTTTAAAAGAGCAATATACATTTTTTCAATGATAACTTTAATCATTCACCTTAAACGAAAAGACTGAGTAGTACACTTATGCTATTGTTTAAGATATGAACACCCATACTGTACTCGATACGCTTAGTCTTATAATATGTTATCGCAAGACCAGCTGACATAACACCATAGATGACAATTGTCTGAAGCGTAAATGCTGAGTGACCAGCCATAAAGAGAAGACTGGAAATAACAAGACCCGTCTTAAAGTATTTTCCAAAGAGCACCTTGGCTAAGAGTCCCCTAAAAATGATTTCTTCCATAATCGGAATAATAAAACCGACGACTACTAGGTGAAGATAGAATGGTACTTGAATAAATATCTTATTTAAAGCATCTTGATTTTCCATAGTCGCATTGTGTGTTAACTGACCAACAAAATACCCTAGAAGATCACCTAGGAAAAAGATGACGAGATTAAGAGAAGCAATCGCAACGAGACGTCTCCAATTAATCTCTTTAAGCGATAAGAGTTTAAATCTATAAGCAATCACGATAAAAATAGCCAAACTCCCTAATGCCCAAATACCGTAACCTATTTGCTCCACAAGTGAAAACTTACCATCCTGAGTAAGTAGCGGGAAAGCACCTAATAGTGTTAAATCTAAGATTAGTAGAGTGAGCGCTAAAACAATAACACCAATTTTCTTCATTACCTGTTTAAACATATCTTTTCTCCTTAATCTTCCTCAAAAATAAAGACTTCTTCAATAGTCTTTCCAAAATACCTAGCAATTTTAAAAGCTAGTTCCAACGACGCATTATAGCGACCTTTTTCGAGTGAAATGATGGTCTGTCTCGTGACCCCCATCTCATCTGCTAAGTCTGCCTGACTAATCTTATTAGCCTTACGAAGTTCCTGAATTTTTGTTTCCATGTGGTACCTCAACTTTATCGTTTATTCTCAAATGGTTAAACTCCTTGCTTTTCTTTGTTAAGTTAACTTTACATTTATAGTATAGTCTACTTTACATATTTTGTAAAGCCTCTTTTACATTTTTTGTAAAGTTTTCTTTACTTATAGAATTACACATAAATAGAAATAGTCGAATGATTCTGTCAGAGCATTCAAAAAAGCTGGCCAATCACTCAGCCAACTTTTCTGGTCTTATCAAATTTTTGATAACTTATTTAGTTTTAAGGCGCTCAACATCACGCGCAATCACCAACTCTTCATCTGTTGGGATAACAAATACTTTAACAGCTGACTCTGCTGTTGTAATGTCGCCTACATGTCCAAAGACATTCTTTTCAGGATCCACTTCAATACCAAACCAAGTGAGACCATCCAATACTGAAGCACGAACTTCTGCAGAGTTTTCACCAATACCTGCTGTAAAGACGATAGCATCCGCTCCGTTCAACACACCGAAGTATTGTGCAATATATTTACGCAAACGATCCACATAAAGATTATAGGCTAACACACATTTTTCATCGCCAGCATTCTTACCAGCAATGATATCACGCATATCACTTGATTTTTCAGAAATACCAAGGAGACCCGATTCCTTATTAAAGACGTGACGGATACGCTCAGCATCTGCCATTTCAGGCTCACGGTCGATAACAAATGGAATAATCGCAGGGTCAAGATCCCCAGTACGTGTTCCCATCATAACGCCACCAAGTGGTGTCAACCCCATTGACGTGTCTACTGATTTACCACCATCAACGGCAGTAATTGAAACACCATTTCCCACATGGGCTGTGATAATCTTAGTTTCTTCAATTGGCTTACCTAACAACTTAGCTGCTTCTTGAGAAACATATTGGTGGCTAGTTCCGTGTGCTCCATACTTACGGACTTGGTAGTCTGTATAGTAACGATTAGGCACTGGATAACGGTAGGCCACTTCCGGCATAGACGTATGGAAGGCTGTATCAAAAACAGCAACACTCGTAATATCTGGGAGGAGCTCCTTAAAGGCCCTAATCCCTGAAGCTGCACCTGGATTGTGCAAAGGTGCTAAGGCTGACAATTCTTCAATCTTAGCCAAGGCATCTTCATCCACCAAGCTTGATTCTTTGAAATATTCTCCACCAGCAACCACACGGTGACCAACACCTGTAATTTCATCATAACTCTTGATAATATCAAAACGAATCAAATCATCAAGCAAGATTTTTACTGCCTGAACATGGTCAGCAATATCTAGGGTTTGCGATTCTGAACGGTCATCAAATTTTACTGTTGAAACAGAATCTTTCAAGCCGATACGTTCAATCAACCCCTTAGCAAGAACAACTTCATCTGGCATCTCATATAGTTGCCATTTCAAGCTTGAGCTTCCTGCATTAATTGCTATTGTTTTTGTCATAAGCCACCTCTTTGTAAAACGCTTTCAATAATATAGTCCTATTCTAACATGTTTTGCTAGAAAATGGAATTATCTGATTTCCATTTTTGAAAATTATCTGTGAAATCCTTGAGGATCTCTGGGTTTTGCAAATCGCTAAGTGGATAAACGAAGGTCTCTGGAGCATTTTCAGTTTGTTTTTTAAGTACGAAGATAGACTTCATATTATGTTTATTGCCAAAAGCTGCTTCTGGAAGAGTGATAACGGCAATAATATCAGCATATCCTGATAGCCATTTCTTAAGCAAGTCACTTTGTGGGCTTGTCAAAAGATTAGTTGGTGCCAAAAGAATAGCAATACCATCTTTCTTCAGGTACTTGAGTGATTGCTCCATGAGAAGGTGATGGGCATAGGTGTGTTCACCAGTTGCTGCAACCTTGAAACGACTCGCAATCTCATCATTTGGGTAATACCCAACAGGTAGGTCACTGATAATAACATCACTCTCTTTGAGAATGTGTGGTCGAACAGCATCTTCTTGAATGTAAACTGCACTTGAATTCACCACATCAGCAATACTAGCTGACAAATCGATAAGGAGATCGTCAACTTCCATTCCCATATAATTAAGGGTTTTCTGACTATTATTTAGAAGAGTTTCAGCCAAGTTTCCTGTCCCTGAACCAATCTCCAAAATATCTAATTGGTCGTCCTTGGTCAAACCTTCGAGTAGGTAAAGAATGATAAATCCAATAGCATCTGGTGTAAATTGGTGATTGGCTTGTAAAGCTTCCAATTGCCCTAGTTTGATAAACAAGAACTGAAAAGCACGACGCCACTCCTCTTTACTTAGATCAAGAGCACGTAAATTCTCGTTGTTTTTGATGATGACTTCATTAGCTACCTCAGCCCCCAAATAATAGGAATTTTGCTCAATAAGTGCATCGTAAGCATGGGTTCCAAGATCATTTTCAATGGTTTGGACATTTTCTAACAACAGCTCAAAAGCTGTCTCAATTGCTTCAAAATTCATGATTTCCTCCGTCCTTCTATCATATCAAAAAGGGAAGAGAATTTCTATTTCTGCTCCTGTTTCTTCATATAACGATAGGTCTTGATTTGGCCTTTACTGGCAACTCTAACAATCACTTGTTTGTCCTTAACCTCATAAGTCGTAGTTCCCTGAGAAAAACTAAAAGCACCAGCTTCCTTGTCCGCCAAGTCCATGGTCATTTCTGCCATGAGATGACTTTGACTGGAAGTCATTTGCGCTTGGTTTTGTCTAGAGCTAGCAACCACCCGCTCCAGATAAACATGAAGAAGAAGTGTGAAAATGCCAGCCATAAAAAGAGCGTAGAGGAGAACGCCTCCCCTAACCTGTTTTTTCAAAAGCATAAACAAAACTCCTTTGTAGCCCATTTTTAAGAGTCACTTGGATAGTGACTATCTGGTTATTTTGACTAATCGTACTAGATTTTACATTGAAAAGCATTGGTTGGTAGCCTCGACCGTCAGCATTTGTTTTTCGAAAATCAGTAGCACTTGAAAGTCCAAAAGCCAGGTCTTGATTATCCTGCTTAACATAGAGTTTGTTCCCTTCTACCTTTACAAACTGACAACCTTCTAACTCTGCCTCCATTTGTTGAACAAATAGAAGCCAGTCTTGGTTTTCTTGTTGCTTGACCTGCTTAACATTGCTCACCAATACTGTGGTCAGACCTTGATAAACTTGAATTGAACCAGCAATCACCAACAAGGCTACTAGACATTCCAAGAGGGTAAAGGCGCGGACCTTACTATTTAGAGACATGAATAATCTCCTTTCCTGATTCATAAACCGCGATACCTTGCTTGCTACGTTTTACTGTCACTGTGATACCATTTAAGGTCAACTGATCCTGTTTGGTCTGAACTGCCATGGTTGCCACACTCAAAACCTCCTGTTGGTGGAGATTCCTAGCCATTAACCTACGATTGGTATTGATTTGATCTAATATAAGACCACTGACAAGCACTAAGACAGCCATTGCTACCAGGCTTTCGATAAGAATATAGCCTCTAAGAGACCGTCTTTTTATATTTACCGCTGCCCATGTTAAGCTGATAGGTCACCACCTCCTTATCACTTGAAAAACGAATTTTCGTGAGGCTAGAGTTGCCTCCTTTGGCATCAAACATTAGCGTCTGCCCCTTATCAAGATGAATACTTTTAGGAATCACCAGACTGGATTTTCCGTTACTGATTTTATCCTTGGTCAACTGCAATTCAACATTGGCCCCTTCCGCCGCTGCCAAGCGCTGACTATCTCGGTATAGGTACTCAAAGCGCAGATAAAAAAGGTTAGTTTCAACCTGTTGAAAAATACCTGTCACTGAGCCTGACAAACTCAGAGTGAGAAAGGCAACCACTGCTAGTGTCACCAGACTCTCCAACAAGGTGAAGGCTCTAATTGGCCACTGAGCGGCTTTCGCCACCATGTTTCGCATAGTAATCATTGTATGAATCTGCCTGTTTTTGCGTGATTTGACCTTCTGAAACAAGAGCTGCTAAGCTAGCTGTCTTGTTATTCTTCATTTCATAAAGTTCTGCTTGAGAATCCACGACCTTGACCACAGCCGCATTTCCAGTCTCTTTAACAGAATCCTTCTGCTTACTCAAGTTAGGAACAAAAAGCAAGAGGAGAATACTGATAATGAGAAGCACGACTAGCATTTCAATTAGCGTAAAAGCTCGTAGTTTAACGGCATTCAATTTTTTTAACATCATTTTCATGACATCATTCCTTCCATATTTTGATACATTGGTAATAGCATGGCTGCATAGATCATTACAATCACGACAGCAACAATAATAAAAATGAGGGGTTGCACAAAGGTTGTTGCCTTATTAAGACGGTTAAAGAAAGCCTGCCAAACCTCTTCAGCATAGACTTCTAACTCATAGCCCAACCTAGCATTAGCCTCTCCATAAGCAATAATCAAGGATAGTTCCTTAGTGAAAAAAGGGTGAGTAGCAATACGGTCAGGAAAACTCTGTCCTAGCATTAAGGCCTCTTCTAAATCAGCCCCCAGCTCACGAAAGAGCTTGGACTTTTGCTCTTGCATAAGAGAAACCAAATCTAACAGGTCAATGCCTTGTCCTAAGAGATTTCCCCATTCCCTAGCATAATAGGCAGTCGTATATAGCCTGACAGTTTGCCCTATAAAAGGGATTTTTGCCATTCGTCGGTAAAAGACAAGGGCTGGCTGGTGTTTGACCCATAGATAAAGAATTAAGCTTAATACAAGAAGTCCACACAAACTCACAAAGAAGAGCTGGGGAAAGATTTGAACCAACTGTACAGCCCAATTATCCTTACCATCACCCTCTAACAGTTGAGGTAAAAGATAATTTTTAAGTCCTAACATAATCAGAATCAGGAAACCCAGGAGTAGGATAGGGTAGGTCGCTACCTCCATGAGTTTCTTGCGAACCTTGGTCATGCGAAGCATGTAGGTTTCAATCTTGGTTAAACTCCCTAGAAGATTACCGTGCTTATCAGCAAGGGCAATCTGAGTAACAATATTGTCCGAAAAACCCACTGACGCAAACATCTGGTCTAGCCTGTCGCCTCGCATTAAGCTTGCTTTCATAAGAGATAATGACGATTCTTTCAACAAGTGACTTCGCTCCAAAAAGGCTACGATTTCAGTTAAAGTAAACCCTGCTTTTAGAAGTTGTTTGAAAAGCTGGATAACCTTGACTTGCTGATTAATCTTTAATTTTTTCCCCTTGGATATCCCCTTCAGTGAGATATCCTTGTTGAACCAAGCCTTCCAACTGTTGGTTCCAGCTGGTTGACGAATGGCTTTGGAAATTTTCACTGGCAAAATCAATCACACCTCCTCCCTTAATCAAACGCATATAGGCAATCCCTTGAAGAGCATTATCCAACTCAGACTTATCTACACCGAGGTCCAGAAGACGCTCATAAACACCTGCCACACTCTTTGCGTGAATAGTTGAAAGAACAGTCACTCCTGTCAGACTAGCTCTAATAACCGCTCGAGCAGTCTCCTTATCTCGAATTTCTCCAATAATCAAAACATCCGGGCGGTGACGTAGTGATAGCTTAATCAAATTATCATAGGTCATGTCAATTGCCTGATTTACCTGGAGTTGCAAGACATTATCCTGTTTAATTTCCACAGGATCTTCAATCGAAATCACCTGCTGTCCCTTAAAACGCTCCTGAACCAATTCATGCATAAGCGTAGTCTTTCCAGAACCTACGGGACCTGCAAAGAGATACAAGCCACGATAATCCAAAGCATCCATAATCGGCTGGATTCCTTGATTCCAATACACCAATTCTCGACGTTCGGAATGTAGAACACGAATAACTAAACTTTCTAAGCCACGATAATCCCCAACGGTTGATAAACGCAGAGAAACCCTTTGACCATCACCACAATCATAGTCACAGGAACCTAGTTGACTCCTACGCTTCTCACCCACCATCATTCCTGCCACAAATTTAAAGTGACCAATAAGACTAGCCATGAAATCAGGCCGATATACATCAATTAATCTCCTCTCCTGGCCAACTCGCATATAGAGCTCGTAATTATCCTGACGTGGAATGACATAGATGTCTTGAGCCCCA
Organism: Streptococcus sp. CCH8-H5; assembly: GCF_001556505.1. Lineage (NCBI taxonomy): Bacteria > Bacillati > Bacillota > Bacilli > Lactobacillales > Streptococcaceae > Streptococcus > Streptococcus sp. CCH8-H5. The sequence continues at coordinate 50,593 of NZ_LSIZ01000107.1, forward strand.
CAACTATCAGCATTTTTGATCATTTCCTTAGCAAATTCTGTTACCATAAGGACCTCCTCATAGACCTATTCGTAAAAAGTTTAAGAAAATGAAAAGAAGCCCGAAAAAAATTCGAGCTTGTGCATTGTTTAACGTTTAATTTTACAGTGGGCATGATTTGGAAGGTCATTTCGCTTTTCATATCCCGGACGGTATTTTTCCTCAGGAATTTCCTGCCAATCATCCAAAAGAGCAATCGATTGATAGACCTGCAGGTATTCGTCACACTCCTCACACCAGTGTTTATCCTCTTGGTCCCAAAAAGCAGTCATGACACTACTACGGCTGATATAACTTGGTAAGGTTTCTTCCATGGCAAACCAAAGTTTTTTATAGTACTTGAGGGCATCATAAAAATTTTCAAATTCCTTAGTACTGATGATATCTTCTTGCCAGCCTTCTAAGAACCACCACGGTTCCAAATCCCCTTTCATTTCAACTACTTGGTACATTTTTCTTTCTCACTTCATCTTTGGTGTTCCTATTATACAAAATTTTCTGGAAAAGATAAAAAAAATGGTCTTATATTTTATATTTATCAATCATTGAAGAAATTCTAGTCATATAAATACGAAAAGAACTCACAATTCATTGTGAGTTCTTTTGATTTCGTTTTAGTCTTCAGATGATTCCACAATTGCTTCATCAACAGCAATGTTTTCAATAACTTCAACTTCGTTAACTGAAAGTGGTTCAATGTTACGGTAACGAGCCATACCTGTACCAGCAGGAATAGTCTTACCAATGATAACATTTTCTTTAAGACCAAGGAGATGGTCTTTCTTACCACGGATAGCTGCATCTGTAAGCACACGTGTTGTTTCTTGGAAGGAAGCCGCTGACAAGAATGAATTTGTTTCAAGTGAGGCTTTCGTAATACCAAGAAGGACTGGACGAGATGTTGCAGGAACACCACCAGAGATAACAATATCCTTGTTAGCATCTGTGAAGTCAGAAATGTCCATAAGTGTACCTGGAAGGAGATCTGTATCACCTGGATCCATAACACGTACTTTACGAAGCATTTGACGAACCATTACTTCGACGTGTTTGTCACCGATTTCTACCCCTTGGCTACGGTAAACTTTTTGTACTTCTGCAAGAAGATAAGTTTCAACTGACAAGGTATCACGCACTTCAAGGAGACGTTTAGGTTGGATTGACCCTTCTGTCAAGGCTGCACCACGGTGTACTTCGTCACCCACTTCAACTTTCATACGAGCTGTAAATGGAACAACGTATTCACCCATTCCAGTCTTACCTTGAACGAAGACTTTCTTAGTACGTGTTGCGGCATCTTCTTCGATTTCAATAACAGTACCTTTAACTTCAGTGATAACCGCTTCCCCTTTAGGGTTACGTGCTTCAAAGATTTCCTGGATACGTGGAAGACCCTGTGTGATATCGGTGTTTGAGGCTACCCCACCGGTGTGGAAGGTACGCATAGTAAGCTGTGTACCAGGTTCCCCGATAGATTGAGCGGCGATAGTACCAACTGCTTCACCAACTTCAACCGCATCACCTGTTGCCAAGTTGATACCGTAACAGTGACGGCAGACACCGTGACGTGTGTTACATGTAAAGACTGAACGGATAGTTACTTCTTCAACACCAGCATTGACAATAGCAGCAGCCATGTCTTCAGTAATCAAAGTATCTGGACCTACGATTACTTCACCTGTTGTAGGATTCTTAACTGATTTCTTAGTGTAACGACCTTGAAGACGTTCTTCAAGTGTTTCCGTAACTTCTTTACCATCAGTAATCGCACGGATGAGAAGACCACGGTCTGTTCCACAGTCGTCTTCACGGATGATAACATCTTGGGCAACGTCAACCAAACGACGAGTAAGGTAACCTGAGTCGGCTGTCTTAAGGGCCGTATCGGTCATACCTTTACGCGCACCGTGAGTAGAGAAGAACATTTCCAAAACGCTCAAACCTTCACGGAAGTTTGAAAGGATAGGCAATTCCATGATACGTCCGTTAGGAGCGGCCATCAAACCACGCATACCGGCAAGTTGAGAGAAGTTAGAGATGTTACCACGAGCTCCTGAGTCCATCATCATAACGATTGGGTTCTTAGGATCTTGTGTCTCAATCAGACGTTTTTCAAGGGCTTCTTTCGCTTCACGCCATGTTGTTGTAACAGCAACATAACGGTCATCATCTGTCATCAAACCACGACGGAAGGCCTTGTTAATTTCTTCGACACGGTGGTGAGCAGCATCGATAATTTCTTGTTTGTTATCGATAACTGGGATATCGGCGATACCCACTGTCAAACCAGCAAGTGTTGAGTGGTAATAACCAAGGTCTTTCAAACGGTCAAGGAAGGCTGATGTTTCAGTCGTACGAAGACGTTTGAAGGTTTCAGCGATGATGTTACCAAGATTTTTCTTCTTGAATGGTGCATTAATTTCCAAACTATCAATAACTGTTTGGATATCTTGACCTGGTTCAAGGAAGTACTTATCTGGTGTACTATCTGTCAAGTTCTCATTTGTTGTTTCTTGAAGATATGGAATTTCTGCTGGGATGATTGAGTTAAAGAGGATCTTACCAACAGTTGTAACCAAAATCTTGTGAAGTTGGTTTTCTTTCCAAGGTTTATCAGGCATACTGTCTACTGCGATACCGACACGGCTATGCAAGTGAACATAACCATTACGATAAGCCATAACTGCCTCATCAATATCCTTGAAGACCATACCTTCACCCTCACGGCCTTCTTCTTCCATAGTCAAGTAGTAGTTACCAAGAACCATATCCTGAGATGGCGTTACGACCGGTTTACCGTCTTTAGGGTTAAGGATGTGTTCAGCCGCAAGAAGGAGCAAACGTGCTTCAGCTTGAGCTTCTTCAGACAATGGAACGTGGATGGCCATTTGGTCACCGTCAAAGTCGGCATTGTAGGCCTCACATACCAATGGGTGAAGACGAAGGGCCTTACCATCAATCAAGACTGGTTCAAAGGCCTGGATCCCCAAACGGTGGAGGGTAGGTGCGCGGTTAAGAAGTACTGGGTGTTCCTTGATAACATCTTCAAGAATATCCCAAATACGTTCATCGCCACGTTCAACCATACGTTTAGCGGCTTTCACGTTACCCGCGTATTCACGCGCAACGATTTCACGCATTACAAATGGTTTGAAAAGTTCGATGGCCATCAAACGTGGCACACCACATTGATACATTTTAAGTGTTGGACCAACGGCGATAACGGAACGTCCAGAGAAGTCAACACGTTTACCAAGCAAGTTTTGACGGAAACGACCTTGTTTACCTTTAAGCATGTGGCTCAAAGATTTAAGTGGACGACTACCTGGTCCAGTAATTGGACGACCACGACGTCCATTATCGATAAGGGCATCTACCGCTTCTTGCAACATACGTTTTTCGTTTTGCACGATGATACCTGGAGCATTCAATTCAAGCAAACGAGCCAAACGGTTGTTACGGTTGATAACACGACGATAAAGATCGTTCAAGTCAGATGCCGCAAAGCGTCCACCATCCAATTGAACCATTGGACGAAGGTCTGGTGGCAATACTGGCAAAATGTTAAGAACCATCCATTCTGGTTTGTTACCAGACTTATAGAAGGCATCAAGAACGTCCAAACGACGCACAGCTTTAACACGTTTTTGACCAGTTGCTGTCTTCAACTCTTCTTTGAGTTCAGCAATTTCAGCTTCCAAATCCACTTGTTTCAAGAGATCTTGGATAGCTTCTGCACCCATTTTAGCGACAAATGAACCATGTCCATACTCTTGCAATTTTTCACGATATTCACGTTCTGTCAAGAGAGATTTTGGTTCAAGTGGTGTTTCCTTTGGATCGATAACCACGTAAGCTGCGAAGTAGATAACTTCTTCAAGCGCACGAGGGCTCATGTCCAAAGTCAATCCCATACGAGAAGGGATTCCCTTGAAGTACCAGATGTGTGATACTGGTGCTTTCAACTCGATGTGACCCATACGTTCACGGCGAACCTTAGCACGTGTTACTTCAACACCACAGCGGTCACAAACGATACCTTTATAACGAATACGTTTGTATTTCCCACACGCACATTCCCAGTCTTTAGTAGGACCAAAGATTACTTCGTCGAAGAGACCTTCGCGTTCTGGTTTGAGCGTACGGTAGTTGATTGTTTCAGGTTTCTTAACTTCACCATAAGACCATGAACGGACCTTAGTTGGTGAAGCTAGTGTGATTTGCATACTTTTGAATCGATTTACGTCAACCACTAGTATTACCTTTCTTTTGTTCTATTGACAATAGCAGCGCTATTCTCACCTTTATCAGCTACCTTAGCAGAGAGTGTGAACTCCCTCTCTAAAGCTTATTTTATTCTGTTTTATCTGAAGCTTCTTCTTTAGCTTTTTCTAATTCAGCAGCTTCTTTGGCTTGTTGTACACGTGCTTTTTCAAGATCATCGACGTGCATGACATCGTCATCTTCACCTTCATCAAGATCACGCAATTCAACTTCGTAATCATCCTCATCAAGGACACGCATATCAAGACCAAGTGATTGCAATTCTTTAACGAGTACTCGGAATGATTCTGGTACACCTGGTTTTGGAATTGGTTTACCTTTAGTGATGGCTTCATAGGCTTTCAAACGTCCGTTAACGTCATCTGACTTGTAAGTCAAGATTTCTTGAAGGATATTTGATGCACCATAAGCTTCAAGGGCCCAAACCTCCATCTCACCGAAACGTTGTCCACCAAATTGCGCTTTACCACCAAGAGGTTGTTGGGTAACAAGTGAGTAAGGACCTACTGAACGAGCATGAAGTTTATCATCAACCATGTGGTGAAGTTTGATCATGTACATGACACCAACTGATACACGGTTATCAAATGGTTCACCTGTACGTCCATCGTAAAGGATTGTCTTAGCATCACTATCCATACCTGCTTCACGAACAGTATCCCAGAGGTCTTCTGAGCTTGCCCCGTCAAAGACTGGTGTTGCGATGTGGATACCCAAGTTACGAGCAGCCATACCAAGGTGAAGTTCCATAACCTGACCGATGTTCATACGTGATGGCACCCCAAGAGGGTTCAACATGATATCAACTGGTGTACCGTCTGGAAGGTAAGGCATGTCTTCAACAGGAACAATACGAGAAACAACCCCTTTGTTACCGTGACGACCGGCCATCTTATCTCCGACCTTAATCTTACGTTTTTGAGCGATGTAAACACGAACAAGCATGTTAACACCTGATTGCAATTCATCACCGTTTGCACGTGTGAAGATTTTAACATCACGAACGACACCATCACCACCGTGAGGTACACGGAGTGAGGTATCACGTACTTCACGAGATTTATCACCAAAGATAGCATGGAGAAGACGTTCTTCAGCAGAAAGGTCTTTTTCACCCTTAGGTGTTACCTTACCAACAAGAATGTCACCTTCTTTAACCTCAGCACCGATACGGATAATACCCATTTCGTCAAGGTCTTTGAGAGCTTCTTCACCAACGTTTGGCAATTCACGTGTAATTTCTTCAGGCCCAAGCTTTGTATCGCGTGTTTCTGATTCGAACTCTTCCAAGTGAACAGATGTATAAACGTCATCTTTCACAAGACGCTCACTCATGATAACGGCATCCTCGAAGTTGTAACCTTCCCATGTCATGTAAGCGACGATAGGGTTTTGACCGAGGGCCATTTCTCCACCTTCCATAGATGGACCGTCAGCGATAAAGTCACCTTTTTCAACAATATCGCCAACCTTAACCAAAGTACGTTGGTTATAGGCAGTACCTGAGTTTGAACGACGGAATTTTTGAATAGTATAAACATCAAGAGAACCATCTTCACGACGAACTTCAACTTTATCAGCATCAGAGTAGACAACTTTACCGTCGTGTTGAGCGATAACTGCAGCTCCTGAATCGTGGGCAGCTTGATATTCCATACCAGTACCAACATAAGGTGCTTTAGGGTCAATCAAAGGCACAGCCTGACGTTGCATGTTGGCACCCATGAGGGCACGGTTAGAGTCATCGTTTTCCAAGAAAGGAATACATGCTGTCGCAACGGCAACTACCTGTTTAGGAGAAACATCCACGAAATCTACAAGGTGTGATGGGTACTCTTGGTTATTACCTTGATGACGACCCATAACGATTTCTTCTGCAAATGTTCCATCTTCGTTCAATTTAGAGTTAGCCTGAGCAACTGTGTACTCATCTTCTTCGTCGGCAGTCAACCAAACTACTTCGTTGGTTACTTTACCAGTTGCACGGTCAACCTTACGGTATGGTGTTTGAATGAAACCATACTTGTTAAGGTGTCCGTATGAAGACAAGTTATTGATCAAACCGATGTTAGGTCCTTCAGGTGTTTCAATTGGACACATACGACCGTAGTGCGTGTAGTGCACGTCACGAACTTCATATCCGGCACGGTCACGTGTCAAACCACCAGGTCCCAAGGCTGACAAACGACGTTTGTGTGACAACTCTGACAATGGGTTGTGTTGGTCCATGAACTGTGACAACTGTGAAGAACCGAAGAATTCTTTAACAGCTGCAGTTACAGGGCGAATATTGATGATTTGTTGTGGTGTCAAGACTTCGTTATCTTGAACTGACATACGCTCACGTACGTTACGTTCCATACGAGCCAAACCAATACGGAATTGGTTAGCAAGCAATTCACCAACAGCACGGATACGACGGTTACCAAGGTGGTCGATATCGTCAACTTTACCGATACCTTCAGCAAGGTTGAGGAAGTAGCTCATTTCAGCCAAGATATCTGCTGTTGTCAAAGCACGAACTTTGTCATCTGGGTTGGCATTACCAACAATTGTAACCACACGATCTGGATCATTTGGTGCAACAACCTTGAATTTTTGAAGAACAACAGGTTCTGTAACCACCGCATAATCGTTTGGTGTGTATACAAATTTGTTCAAATCACCATCCAAGTATTCTGCGATTGAATCAATCACATCACGTGTCATTTCAGTACCAGCTTCAACAAGGATTTCACCTGTTTCAGGATCTACCAAGTTTTCAGCAATTGTTTGTCCCAAAAGACGTGTCTTGATGTTAAGTTTTTTGTTGACTTTGTAACGACCAACAGCAGCCAAGTCATAACGACGTGGATCAAAGAAACGAGCTACAAGCAAGCTACGTGAGCTGTCGGCAGTTTTTGGTTCACCTGGACGAAGACGTTCATAAATTTCTTTAAGCGCTTCATCAGTACGTGAATCTGCTGGGTTTTTGTGGATATCTTTTTCAATGGTGTTACGAACCAACTCGCTATCACCAAAGATATCAACAATTTCGTCATCACCTGAGAATCCAAGCGCACGCACAAGCGTTGTGAATGGAATCTTACGTGTACGGTCGATACGAGTGTAGGCGATGTCTTTTGAATCTGTTTCAAGCTCAAGCCATGCCCCACGGTTAGGGATAACTGTTGATCCATAACCCACTTTACCGTTTTTATCAACCTTATCGTTAAAGTAAACACCAGGTGAGCGCACCAACTGAGAAACGATAATACGTTCACCACCATTGATGATGAAAGTACCCATCTCAGTCATAATAGGGAAATCTCCGAAGAAGACTTCCTGAGTTTTGATTTCACCAGTTTCTTTGTTAATAAGACGGAAAGTCACAAAGATAGGTGCTGAGTATGATGCATCGTGGATACGAGCTTCTTCAAGTGTATACTTAGGCTCTTTCAATTCGTAACCAACGAATTCCAATTCCATAGTGTCTGTGAAGTTTGAGATAGGAAGTACATCCTCAAAAACCTCTTTAAGACCAGTATCCAAGAATTCTTTGAATGAATCCGTTTGGATTTCAATCAAGTTTGGTAAATCAAGAACTTCTTTGATTCTTGAAAAACTACGACGGGTACGATGTTTCCCGTATTGAACGTCATGTCCTGCCAAGTCTTCTACTCCTTTTCTACATTCGAGACCTGCTTTGCAAGTCGTGCACTTTAAATATTTGTCTTCTGCCTTTTTCAGTTGCTTGTCCCATTGACAAGTGATCAAACACCAAGATCCACTTAGCTGATTAATGATAAGCGAAAAATTTATTTTGTGAATTTTTAGAACGTTTAAATATGCATTACAACACTTGAAAATCCTAAAAATAAGCACAAAAATAGCAGCTAAATCTGACCGAAAAAACGTTGATTTAACTGCTGTATCTCTTGATTGGACAATATTTCAACCAAGTAAGACGACAAATAGTTGTCTATATTATACCTAATTTTTTGCTTTTTTGCAAGTTTTCTTGGTAATTCCTAATGCCCTCCAAGAATGCTAGACCAGGCTTTTTGATAATCACTATCAGTTCCACCAATAGCAAACTTGTAGGTCGTATCTCCAGGTCCATTTTTAGCCCAGTAAGTATCAACCATTTCACCACTTACAGAAACATTACGACCATTGACAGACACTGTTGCTGGTTTAAGACCTGTTGATTTGAGCACACTTGCCTTAATGGCACTTGAATCGATATTAAACTTATCTCCCGTTTTAAAAATACCTGGATTAGCATTATAGATAGCGGAAGTCAAACGAGCCATATATTGGGAATTATATATGTAACCCGTTTTAGAATTGGTAGGTGCATTGTTGTCATAACCAGCCCAACCACCAAGAGTAATACCAGGCGTTGAGACGATCAACCAAGAATCTACAAAATTATTTGTCGTTCCTGTTTTACCCATCCAGTCCGCTGAGGCTGCTGCACCATTGACATTTTTCAATTCAGAATGAAATTGAGTTGTTGCTCCCTTAACTACCACTTCTTTGAGCAAGTTATCCATGATGCTAGCCGTAGCTCTTGAAAAGACCTGAACCCCTTCAGATTTATGCTGATAGATAACTTCGCCAGTCCGGTCGGTAATACTATCAATCATATAGCCCTTCTCATAGACGCCACCATTTGAAAGCATTTGATAGGCATTTACCTGTTGGGCAACCGTGGTTTCAATCCCTCCACCAAGAGGTAAACTCTCGATATTGTAATTAGCAATCTTATAACCCATCTTGGTCATGTAACCCTCAACATCAACATCATGACGTTGAAGCATTTGATAAGTCCAAAAGGCTGGAATGTTCCATGAGGTATTGAGTGCCTCTTGGAGGTTCATCATAGCTGTACCCTTATCACCATCATGGAGAATAGGCGTTCCACCCGTAAAATTAGTTGGGTAGTTAGAAAGGATACTTGAGCTACCCATCAAACCTTGATCAATAGCAATTCCATAAGAAATAATAGGCTTAATTGTAGATCCCGGAGAACGTGCCGTATCAAAGGCATGGTTATTTTGATTATTTTCGTAACTACGACCACCAACAAATCCTAGAATTGCTCCAGTCGCATTATCCATGAGCACATTTCCGACTTCAACCCCACTATTGCCACCCTGGTCGAGGAGACCACCATATTGACTCGCAGCATCTTGCATCGCATTATAAACTGCATTATCAATAGTTGTCTTAACGCTGTAGCCACCGGTTTGGAGCTCTTGAAGGGCTCTCTCACGATAGCTTTCCTTTGTCTTATCATTTTTCAAATCTTGACTCGATACCTTGTCACGTTTAACGAGGTAATCATACATGACATCCTGAGCCTCAGACATGACAGAATAGTACAAATAGTCATGACTTACGGCATCAGATTTCTCACCAGCCTTGAAATCTTTAGTGATATCATAATCCTTATAGCTTTCGTACTGCGACTTATCAAGATAGCCGCCACGATAAAGATTGTAGAGTACATCTTGTTGACGTGCCAAGCCATAAGATAGATCCTCTGCGTTTTTTAATTGACCATCAGCTGTATAAGGTGAGTAGACAATCGGGCTCTGTGGCAAACCTGCCAGATAGGCAGCCTGAGGAACTGTCAAATCCGCTGCAGATACGCCAAAGATACCTTGAGCAGCCTCCTCAATACCAGCAATATTTTTCCCCTTGTTATTACGTCCAAAAGGAGAAACATTCAGATAATCGGTTAAAATTTCATTTTTAGAAACACGACGCTCCAATTGTAAGGCATAGATAATCTCTGCCGCCTTACGTTTAAAGGTTGGTGCATCTCCTGTTACCTGTTGCTTAATTAACTGCTGCGTTAGCGTCGAACCACCACTTGAAGAGCCGACTCCCAAAACTGATGACACCAAAGCCCTAAATACTGCCTTTGGCACAACACCCTTATGCTTCTTAAAATTTTCATCCTCAGTCGCAATGATGGCATTTTTGACATTGTTAGAAATCGCATCACTCTCAATAGGTGTTCTCAGCAAGTCAGTATCAATATCCGCAATCTTCTTAGAATCGGAATAGCTCATCGAAGATACCAAACTAACCTCACTAATCTGATTCAACAAGGTTTTGTCCTTAATCGACGGAACAGACTCAATTTGACTCCCCAAATACCCCAAACCAATTCCTGCACCGAACAAGGTAAGGACGATAATAACCACATAAAAGAAATCAGACAAGAGCTTTAAGGTTTTTAAGAAAACATCGCCCATGTCTAAGAGTGTCATCCGGTCCTCAGTCGACTTTCTCACTTGCTTACGATTCCACTTAGAATCAGTCGTAGATTTCCTTTCATTAAAAGATTTATCCCCTCTTTTAGACCTAAAACCAGCAAACCTTGTGCGAATAGCCTGCCCTAGTCGTCTAAAATAATTTATTATTTTTTCAAAATTCATAGAAATACCTCAAAGCCTATTATAACAAACTTTGACAAAGCTTGCATAGGCCTACTTTCTTTTGGTATAATGGTGCAGAATATACTTTACTGGAGAATATCATGACAATTTTTGAAGAACTAAAAGCACGTGGCTTGATTTTTCAAACCACAGATGAAGAAGCCCTTGTAAAAGCCTTTGAAGAGGGACCAGTCTCATACTACACTGGTTATGACCCAACAGCAGACAGTCTCCACCTTGGACACCTTGTAGCTATCCTTACAAGTCGCCGACTTCAATTGGCTGGGCACAAACCTTACGCCCTCGTTGGTGGTGCAACAGGTTTGATTGGTGACCCATCATTTAAAGATGCTGAACGTAGCCTCCAAACCAAAGAAACCGTTGAAGGTTGGGTTGAAAAAATCCAAGGTCAGCTCTCTCGTTTCCTTGATTTTGAAAATGGTGACAACAAAGCCGTTATGGTCAATAACTATGATTGGTTTGGTTCAGTCAGCTTCATCGATTTCTTGCGTGACGTGGGTAAATACTTCACAGTTAACTACATGATGAGTAAGGAATCTGTTAAGAAACGTATCGAAACAGGTATCTCTTACACTGAGTTTGCCTACCAAATCATGCAAGGTTACGATTTCTATGAACTCAACGATAAGTACGGCGTAACCCTCCAAATTGGTGGTTCTGACCAATGGGGTAACATGACCGCAGGTACTGAGCTCTTGCGTCGTAAAGCAGATAAATCTGGACACGTTATTACAGTGCCACTTATCACAGATTCAACTGGTAAAAAATTCGGTAAATCTGAAGGTAACGCTGTCTGGCTTGATGCTACTAAAACAACACCTTACGAAATGTACCAATTTTGGCTCAATGTTATGGATGATGATGCTGTTCGCTTCTTGAAGATCTTCACTTTCTTGTCACTTGAAGAAATCGAAGAAATCGGTAAAGAATTTGATCAAGCTCGTCACCAACGTTTGGCACAAAAGGTTTTGGCTCGTGAAGTTGTTACTTTGGTTCACGGTAAAGAGGCCTACGAACAAGCTGTTCACATCACTGAACAACTCTTCGCTGGTAACCTTAAAGCTCTCTCAGCACGCGACCTTAAAGTTGCCCTTAACGGTGTCCCAACTTATGAGATCTCAGCAGATGAAAATCTGAACATCGTTGAACTTCTCGTCAACGCTAAGATTTCACCTTCTAAACGCCAAGCACGTGAAGATGTACAAAACGGTGCTATCTACATCAATGGTGAACGTGTGCAAGACTTGGATTACACTCTATCAGATGCAGATAAAATTGATAATGAAATTACTGTTATCCGTCGTGGTAAGAAGAAAAACTTTGTCTTGACTTACTAATTTATAGCTATTCTCACTCCTTAATGGAGTGAGTTTTTTTTACCAAAAAAGAGCAGTCGGATTCCCAACTACTCTCTTCAGAACACAAAAAAACCAGTACTAGACTGGTTTTTGAGACTATCACATTAGTTATAGATTTTGAATGCGTCATCGTCGTTTTGACCAACGAATGGCATTGCTTTACGCAATTCAGCACCAACTTTTTCGATTTCAAGGTTAGCAGCTTCTTCACGGTAAGCAGTAAGTTTTGGACGTCCAGCTTTGTAGTCGTTAACGAAGTCGTTAGCGAATTTACCGTTTTGGATGTCAGCAAGAACTGCTTTCATGTTTTCTTTCACTTGTTCAGTGATAACACGTGGACCTGATACGTAGTCACCGAATTCAGCAGTGTTAGAAATTGATTGACGCATTTTCTTGAATCCACCTTCGTAGATCAAGTCAACGATCAATTTCATTTCGTGAAGCACTTCAAAGTAAGCCAATTCTGGAGCATATCCAGCTTCAGTCAAGACTTCAAAACCAGCTTCGATAAGGGCAGTCAAACCACCACAAAGAACTGCTTGTTCACCAAACAAATCTTCTTCAGTTTCTTCTTTATATGTTGTTTCAAGAAGACCAACACGTGCTGCACCAACACCTTTACACCAGTCCATAGCGATGTCTTTAGCGTTACCTGTAGCATCTTGGTATACTGCGTAAAGTGCAGGAACACCAAAACCTTCTTCAAATGTACGACGTACCAAGTGACCTGGTCCTTTAGGAGCACACATGAAGACATCAACATCTTTAGGAACTTTGATGAATTCAAAGTGGATGTTAAATCCGTGTGCAAAACCAACAGCATTACCAGCTTCAAGGTTTGGAGCAATTTCTGCTTCGTAAAGTTCTTGTTGGATTTCGTCTGGAGCCAAGATCATGATAACGTCAGCCAATTTAGTTGCTTCTGCTACTGTGTAAGTATCAAAACCATCTTCTTTAGCTTTATCAAATGATTTACCTGGACGAACACCGATGATCACATCGTGACCTGTATCACGCAAGTTTTGTGCATGTGCATGACCTTGTGAACCGTAACCGATAACGGCGATTTTTTTACCGTCAAGTGCTGCTACTTTTACGTCTTTTTCATATTCCATTTGAACTGCCATAGTAATATGTCTCTTTTCTAAAAAAATATTTTATTGCCTTTTTAAGGCTGGGTTAACAAATTTAAGTTGGATTTTTAATCACGGGTAAATCCAGTAGCACCCGTACGAGCGATATTCTTGATTCCGTAAGGACGAATAACTCGTAGAAGCGCCTCGCTCTTTTCAGCATCACCAGTCATCTGGATAGTGATAGAGCTTGGTGCCACATCAACCACCGATGCACGGAAAGGTTGAATAATCGCCAAGATTTCAGCACGCTTAGAAGTTGGTGCTGACACCTTAACCAGGATAACTTCACGTTCCAAGTGTGGCTGATCCGTGATATCACGGATACGAATCACATCAATCTGACGATTAAGCTGTTTGATGATTTGTTCCACTTCATTTTGAGAATTCACATCAATAATAATCGTAATACGTGAAACGTTAGGATCCTCAGAAGCCCCTACAGAGATACTTTCAATATTAACTTGACGTCGTGAAAGAACACCTGTGAAGCGGTTAAGGACACCCGAACGGTTCTGAAGTTTAGCTGTTAACATTCTACGCATTGAACTTCACCCCCAACATTTCGTGATTACTCTTACCAGCCGGAACGATTGGCAAGACATGCTCTTTACGAGAGATATCCACCTCGATGAACATTGGCACGTCTTCCTTGATAACTTCCAAATCCTGATCAATTGTCTCTGGATTATCAAACTTGTAAGACTTAATGCCATAAGCTTGAGCCATCAATTGGAAATCTGGAAGGGTATCAAAGACAGACTCTGATGTACGCCCTTCGTAGAAGGACTCTTGCCATTGACGTACCATACCAAGTGAGTGGTTGTTCAACATAACAACCTTGATTGGCACCTTGTAAATATTTAAGATAGCCAATTCTTGGTTCGTCATTTGGAAACCACCATCACCAACAAAGAGGATAACTTCTTTATCAGGATTAGCAATTTTGGCACCAATTGCTGCTGGGACACCGAATCCCATTGTTCCAAGACCACCTGAGGTCACCAGTTGACGCTCATTTTGGTATGGATAATATTGAGCTGTCCACATTTGATGTTGACCAACGTCAGTAACAACAACAGCATCACCCTTAGTCAATTCACCGATACGCTCGATAACTGCCTGAGGCTGTACCATACGTTCTTTCTTATCGTAAGAACGTACACGTTCTTTGTCTTTTGTGACTTTTTCAATCCATTTTTCAGTGTTATTCTGAACCACTGGTTCTGCTAAGAGCATTTCAAGAGCTTGCTTGGCATCACCAACAACTGGAAGGTCCACTGCAATAATTTTACCAATCTCAGCTGGATCTACATCAATATGGACAACCTTAGCATTCTTAGCAAATGTTTTAGGATTACCTGTCAAACGATCATCAAAACGACAACCAATGGCAATCATAAAGTCAGCATCGGTCATAGCAATGTTAGCCGCATATGAACCGTGCATACCACCCATACCCAAGAAAAGGGGATGGCTAGTAGCAATTGTCCCTTGTCCTAGAAGACTTGTGACAACTGGGATTTGGTAGCGTTCTGCAAAAGCAACTAGCTCCTTAGCAGATTCAGAATAAGACACCCCACCTCCAGCTACAATAACCGGCTTCTTAGCTTTACCCAACTGCTTCAAGATTTTCTTGATTTGCATTTCGTTTGGTCTTAGCGTCGGTTGGTAACTTGGAAGATTAATTTCAGGATCATTGATGAAGGCTGTTTCCTTAGCTACGACATCTTTAGGGAGGTCGATAACAACTGGACCAGGACGACCAGTTGTTGCAATATGAACCGCTTCCCTAATAATACGAGGAATATCAGCTGTATCGCGAATCTGATAATTGTATTTTGTAATCGGCATGGTAATTCCGACAATGTCAGCCTCTTGGAAGGCATCCTTACCAATACCTGGTGTTGCTACCTGACCAGTAAAGACTAGGAGAGGTACGCTATCACTCATAGCATCTGCAATCCCTGTAATAGCATTAGTGGCACCAGGACCACTCGTTACAAGAGCAACACCGAGTTTACCAGTTGATTTGGCATAACCTTCAGCTTCGTGCAGACTTCCTTGCTCATGACGAGATAAGATATGATTAATCTTGTCATTTTTGTAAATAGCATCATACAAAGGAAGAACCGCTCCGCCAGGATATCCAAAGATAGTTGAAATCCCAAGTTCAAGAAGTGTATCAAGAATCAAATCAGCACCAGAGCGTGCTTCTTCAAGTTCAATTTTCTTCACATGGACCTCCTTCAGTAGTTGTTTTTTTCGAATTGTCTAAAAATTCAAAACCTTGTATACTATGATAACATTTTTAACCAAATTTGCAAGGGTTTCAGAGAAAAATATCACAAACTCTTCGGAAAGAATGTTCTTAGTTTTTTTCTTGTGCTTGACGTTCTGCTTTACGTTCTTCGAATTCTTCGTCACTCATCAAAGTTCCGCCGACGTTGGCTGATTTAGCAAAGGCTGTATAGCGACGCAACCAACCACTTGAAATTTTTGATTTGAAAGGTTTCAAATGTTTGCGACGTTCTTCAAGGGTTGCATCATCGACAAGTAGATCAAGGGTACGATTTGGAAGATCAATCACGATTTCATCGCCATCTTCGATTAGGGCGATATTACCACCTTCTGCTGCTTCTGGAGAAACGTGACCAATAGCAATACCACGAGTCGCTCCTGAGAAACGACCATCCGTAATCAGAGCCACATCCTTACCAAGACCGCGTCCGACAATCTTAGAAGTTGGTGCCAACATTTCTGGCATACCAGGTCCACCCTGAGGACCCTCATAACGAATGACAACGACATGACCCTTCTTAACTGTTCCATTGTCAATCAACTCAAGGGCTTGATCTTGTGAATCACAACAAATAGCTTTACCGCGGAAAGTTTTAACAGATGGATCTACACCACCAACCTTGATTACAGCTCCATCCTGAGCAATATTTCCGTAAAGGATAGACAAACCACCAACTGGTGAAATAGGATGCTCGATTGGATGGATAATTTCTTCATTTTTGATTTCAGCACCAGCTACATTTTCTTTCAAGGTTTTACCAGTAACTGTAATACGATCACCTTTAATGGCTCCTTTTTTAATCAACTGATTAATAATGGCTGGAACACCACCAGCTTCATGGACATCATGCATAGTGTAAACACTTGAAGGTGCAATTTTAGAGAGATAAGGGGTCTTCTTGGCAATCTCGTTAATGTCTTTAAGATCATAGTCAATACCGGCCTCATGCGCAATAGCAAGAGTATGAAGAACAGTATTGGTTGAACCACCCATGGCCATATCTAGAGCAAACGCATCATCGATGGCTTCTTTGGTCACAATATCACGTGGGCGAACATTATTTTTGATGTTATCCATCAATTTTGTGGCTGCTTGACGAACCAATTCACGACGTTCATCTGAAACAGCTAGGATAGTACCGTTACCTGGAAGGGCAAGGCCCAAAACTTCCATCAAACAGTTCATTGAGTTAGCGGTAAACATTCCTGAGCATGAACCACAAGTTGGACAAGCATTTTTCTCCAAATAATCGAGCTCTTCCTTGCTCATATCTCCAGCCTGATAGGTACCTACAGCTTCAAACAAACTTGATAGCGTCGCTTGATGACCAGTCATGTCAACGCCACCCTTCATAGGTCCACCAGAACAAAATACTGCTGGCACATTAGTACGCATAGCCGCCAAAATCATCCCTGGTGTAATCTTATCACAGTTAGGAATGTAGAAAACCCCGTCAAACCAGTGGGCATTAATAACTGTTTCTGCAGAATCGGCAATCAATTCACGAGATGGAAGACTGTAACGCATCCCAATATGCCCCATGGCAATCCCATCGTCCACACCAATGGTATTAAACTCAAAAGGAATACCACCAGCCTCACGGATAGCTTCTTTGGCAATATCTGCCAATTCACGCAAGTGAACATGCCCTGGAACAATATCAATATAAGAGTTACAAATAGCAATGAAGGGCTTTTGCATATCATTGGCAGATTTAACTTGCCCAGTCGCATACAAAAGTCCGCGTGCTGGTGCCTTATCAACACCAACTTTGATCATATCACTTCTCATGATGTTACCTTCAATCTATAAAATTTCTTACAACATATGTTACCACTTTGGAAAGTAATGTCAAGGAATTTTCAGAATATTTTTGTAATTCTGAAAAGATATCCCCGCTATATCAAAACTGACAAAACAAAAAGGAAGCCCTAAGACTTCCTAAATGATTATTCAAAATTATTCAACACTGAAGAGGTATGGATAAACTGGTTGGTCTCCTTGGAAGATTTCAACTTCGATATCTTCGTGAGCCTCTTCCAATTTTTCCGCAAGTGCTTGAGCTTGTTCTTGATTACCTTCTTCGCCGACGTAAATCATAACAATTTCACTGTCTTCGTCAATCATCTTGTCAAAGGTGTCAAGAAGGGCTTGGTCCATATCTGGTGTAGACACAAGGATCTTACCATCCACCATACCAAGGATATCATTTTCATGAATCTCAAGACCATCAATAGTTGTATCACGTACCGCCAATGTCACGCTACCACTTGTTACATCTGAAAGACTAGCTGTCATAGCTTCAACATTAGCTTCGATACTTTGGCTAGGATCGAAAGCGAGCAAACTTGTAAATCCTTGTGGAACTGTACGTGTTTCAACAACAGCCGCATTGGCATCTACTACTTCAGCAGCTGATTGCGCTGCCATAAAGATGTTTTTATTGTTTGGCAAGATGATTACATTCTTAGCATTGACCTGTTCAATAGCCTTAACAATATCTTCTGTTGATGGGTTCATTGTTTGACCACCTGAAATCACATAGTCAACACCTTGTGATTTGAAGATATCTGCAAGTCCATCTCCAGCAACAACTGCAATAAGGGCAAAGTCTTTAGGAGCAGAAGGTGCAGCTTGGATAGCTTCTTCTTTTTGAACTTGTGCATCGTGTTGGTTACGCATGTTGTCAACCTTAACTTTGACAAGAGCCCCATATTTAAG
This sequence comes from Streptococcus sp. CCH8-H5, assembly GCF_001556505.1. Lineage (NCBI taxonomy): Bacteria > Bacillati > Bacillota > Bacilli > Lactobacillales > Streptococcaceae > Streptococcus > Streptococcus sp. CCH8-H5. Next base: position 68,885 of record NZ_LSIZ01000107.1, read on the forward strand.
ACCTTCTTGCATGACAAGACCTGGATCCTCTGTATGGACGTGAACTTTTACAATTTCATCGTCGTTAACAACAAGGAGAGAATCCCCAAGGTTACTCAAGTAATTTTGGAACTCTTCGTAATCAAAGTCTTTCACATAAGTCGGACCTTGTTTGAGACCAATCATGATTTCCGTACAGTAACCAAAAGTAATGTCTTCTGTTGCAACATGACCAGCAACTGACTTATGATGTTCTGCATTGATCATCTCTGTCATAGTAGCTGGTGTTGCTTGGAAGTCCTCTGAAGCGATATACTCACCTGTGAGGGCTGACAAGAAACCTTCATAAATGAAGACCAAACCTTGACCACCTGAGTCTACCACACCAACTTCTTTCAAAACTGGAAGCATCTCTGGTGTCTTAGCCAAGGCAGCTTTAGCTCCGTCAAGAGCTGCACGCATAACCTCAACAGCATCATTTGTAGATTCAGCTTTCTTAATCGCTGCTGAAGCTGCACCACGTGATACTGTAAGGATTGTTCCTTCGACAGGTTTCATAACTGCTTTATAGGCAACTTCAACCCCTGCTTGGAAAGCATGAGCTAGATCTTGGCCGTCAAGTTCCGTTTTATCCTTGATACTTTGACCAAATCCACGGAATAATTGTGACGTGATAACACCTGAGTTACCACGGGCACCCATCAAAAGACCTTTAGACAAAATCTGACCAACTTCACCAACTGTTGAAGCTGATTGATCTGCGACAGCTTTGGCTCCGTTATCCATAGTCATTCCCATGTTTGTTCCAGTATCTCCATCTGGTACTGGGAAGACATTGAGTGAATTCACATATTCTGCTTGCTTACCTAGACGTGTTGCTGCCGCTTGGACCATCTCCTGAAGCAAGCTTGTTGTAATTTTAGACACTAGTTTTCTCCTACGACTTTAATATTTTGAACGTAAACATTTACTGTTTCAGCCTTGATACCGAGTTGATTCTCAAGATTAAATTTCACACGTTCTTGAATATTTTTTGAAACCTCACTAATCTTAACACCGTAACTCATAACAGTGTAGACATCCACAGTGATACCTGCATCAGTAGATTTCACGACAACTCCTTTTGCGTAGTTTTCTTTTCCAAGAAGTGCTTGAAAATTATCTCGGATAGCACTCTTACTTGCCATACCGACAACGCCAAAAATTTCTGTTGCTGAACCGCCAACTACTGTTGCGATGACATCATCTGACAATTCGATTTGACCATCTTTTGTATTGATTTTTACAGTCATAATTACTACCTCAAAAAGTTTTTATCAGCTTATTTTACCATATTCGAGCCTACTTGTAAAAAATAAGAAGAAGATACCCTTTGAATAAGAGTATCTCCTCAGTATTTATCATTAAAACTTTCTCTTTACGAGATAACGACGGTACATCACGTAGAGGAAGATCGCACGCCATACATTATCAACAACGGTTGCAATCCAGACACCAGCAAGACCCATTCCCAGACTCACCCCAAGGAAGTATCCTGAGAAAATTCGAATAATCCACATCCCAATAGTTGTCGCATAGAAAGGCATCTTAGCCTTACCCAGACCTTGCCAAACCGCTGTGTAGACTAGAGTCCCCGAAGTTACAGGATTCCCAAGGAAAGAATAAAGAATAACTACCTGACTAGCCGCAATAGCTGCTTTATTATCTGTAAAGAGACCCGATAATCCTTGGCCAAAGAGCAAGATACTCCCTGAAACAAGAACCATCAAGAAGGTGGAAATCCAATAAGACTCTCGTATAATACGCTTCATCTGCGTCTTATCCCCTCGACCCAGACTATTGGCAACCAAGATAACCGTAGCTGTTGCGACTCCCATACCAGGCATATAGTTAAACTGAGTGAGGTTTTCACCAATGGCGTTACCACCGACAACGGCTGTACCAAAGGTGACAATAATAGCCACGATGACCACATCTCCAGCACGCATCATCAGTCGTTCACCTGCTGCTGGCAGGGCAATCCCTAACAACTCTCTGTTAAAAGGTTTGGTAATTTCAAGCTGCTTCACATCCAGTTTCATCGCTTGCCAGAGTATCACTGTCCCAACCAGACGAGAGAAAACCGTAGCCGTTGCGACCCCAATAATCCCCCAATGTCCCACAAAGATGGCTAAAGAAGATAAAATAGCATTAAGAACATTGGTCAAAAGACTGACGACCATGGAAATACGAGGCCGCCCCTTGGCCCGTAGGATGTTACCAAAAGTAGTCATCAAGGCTAGGAAGACCACCCCTCCACCGACAAGAGCAAGGTAGAGACTACCAGCCTGAGTCACAGATTGCTCAGTACCTAAAAGATTAAGAATGGCCCCACCACCAAAAATAGAAAGTAGACCAAGGATGAAACTAAGAGCAAGGGTAATAATAATAGCATCCCAGGTGTCTCGGTTAGTCGCTTTAATATCACCTTTTCCTAGACTTCTAGCAATGACACTGGCACTTGAGGCTCCTAGAGCAATAAAGATAGCTTGGTAAATCGTAATGATATTATTGGCTACGGAAACCCCTGATATGGCGACAATACCCACCTGAGCCACCAGGTAAGAATCGACAACCCCCATCAACATTTGTAGAAGGTTTTCGGCCATAGCAGGCAAGGCTATGTTTAGAATTTTCTTTGTTTCTGTCATAATATTCTTTTCTATATTGATAAAAATAGGGCTGATTTCTCAGCTCCTATTTTTTTATTCTTATACACCAAGATAGCTTTCAACTGCTTTTTGCATATCAGCTGCCGCAACAACTGTTTTATGGCGAACTTCTGCATGTTCAAGTCCATCTACAGCCGCTGGGATAGTTACACCTGAAAGTTGGTGCAAATCTTCTACTGCTTTGAAATCATCCCCACTATCTTTACCAGTGACAGCTGAAACAGCCACACGTGGGAATTTGTATGGGCTAGCTGTTGAAGCGATAACTGTTGGTGTGTGGTCATCTGTCTTTTGAACATATGCTTCGTAAACAGCTGAGGCAACTGCTGTATGTGGATCTTCGATATACTTGTCTTCATCATAGACACGCTTGATTTCAGCAGCTGTTTCATCCTCAGTTGCAAAACCTGCTGCAAACAAATCAAGAATATCTTTATCTGCATCAGCCAAAGTATACTCACCCTTAGTCACAAGTGCATCCATAAGCTCTTTAGTCTTAGTAGCATCATTACCAAGAAGGTGGAAAAGCAAACGTTCCAAGTTAGAAGATACCAAAATATCCATAGAAGGGCTTGTTGTTACCTTGAAGTCACGTTTCTTGTCATAAGTACCCGTTGCGAAGAAGTCTGTAAGGACGTTATTTTCATTAGAAGCACAGATTAATTTGCCAACTGGAACACCAATCTGACGTGCATAATAGGCCGCCAAGATATTACCAAAGTTTCCTGTTGGTACTGTGAAGTTCACCTTATCTCCGTTTTGGATATGACCTGCCTTAACCAACTGTGCATAGGCATATACATAGTAAACCACTTGTGGTACCAAACGACCAACATTCATTGAGTTAGCTGACGAGAATTGCGTATGATGAGCCAACAATTTCTCACGCAAATCAACATCATTAAACATACGTTTCACATCTGTTTGGGCATCATCAAAGTTACCATCAATGGCAATAACGTGCGTATTAGCTCCTGTTTGAGTGGTCATTTGCAATTCTTGGATTTTTGAAACACCGTCTTTTGGATAAAAGACAATGATTTCAGTTCCTGGAACATCTGCAAAACCAGCCATGGCAGCTTTACCAGTGTCACCTGATGTCGCTGTCAAGATAACGATTTTATTATCAACACCTTGCTTTTTAGCTGATGTTGTTAGCAAGTATGGCAAGATTGAAAGGGCCATGTCTTTGAAAGCGATGGTAGAACCATGGAAAAGCTCAAGGTTGTAGTGGTTCTTAAGTTTAACTACTGGTGCAATGGCAGCTGTATCAAACTTGTCATCATAAGCATTTGTGATACAGTAATCCAATTCCTCTTCAGTAAAATCATCCAAGAAAGCTGACAAGACCAATTTAGCAACTTCTTGGTAAGAAGCATCTTTCAATTGATCAAAGTCCAAAGTAACCTCAGGCGTTGACAACGGTGTGAACAAACCACCATCTGTTGCCAAACCTTGAAGAATAGCCTGACTAGCTGTTACTTTATTATTTTCGTCACGTGTTGATTGGTATACAAGTGTCATGGTAAATCCTCTTTTTAGATAGTCTGTGGCTCTATTGTAGCATAATTGTCAGAATATTTCTACACGTATTGTGACTTGTGAGAAAATCATCCGGATATCACCTTATTCTTTCCTCTCAAAGACATGAAAAAATCCGGAATAGCTATTCCGGATGTCATCTTAAAATTTATCTTTGGTGTCATTCTTAGTTGAGAAAGTAATATCTTTTGATTTGCCATCACCACTAAGCGTTACTTTCTTATCTTTTTTAGTCACTTTTAGCTCTTGGCCTTTTTTCACATTGAGACCATCAATATCAACGTCTTTGTTGACAGAAGTAACAGTCATCTTATGTCCCAAACGGCTAACCTTCCCTTTGAAAAGGGTTGTCGTTGTTTCGCCTGTCTTCGAATCATACTTTTGATCACTGTCTTTCGCAGCTTTTTCAAGAGCTTCATCAAGTTCTTTTTCTATAGTTTCCTCACTGTAATAGTTTTCAAAGGAATCTCCATAGAAGGCTTTAAATAAATCTCCAAAGGCTGAGAAGGACTTCTGAACCCTCTCACGATAGTCCTTGATATAGGTTTTCTTATCAAAAGTATAGCTAGCAGTAACCTTCGCATTGCTACCTTTTACCTTCATGGTTACAGCAGTATCTGTAAAGTACTTTTCAAGCTCCTTACTATCTAAGTCTGTCAAACTTTCAGACATGCTTGAACTATACTCTCTACCTAGAGAACTACTGTACCATTTGCCATCAATATTACCTGTCACATAACGGTAAGTCATAAAGCCACCGATACATAAGAAGACAAGGACTACCGCTGACAAAACTGAGACTAGGATGCGTTTTTTCTTTTTGGGATCCATTGGTTTCTTAGGAGCCAAATTTGCCATAGCTGCTTGTCCTTCTGGAAAAGCAACCGTAGAAGGTGCTGTTGCTGTTACCGCTGGTGCCGTTGCTGTTGGTAGAGGACTAGTGCTTGTCTCGACGATTTCTGCCTCAACCTTAATAGGTTCAGCAGTAACTGCATCTTCAGTTTTAGCTGGTGCTTCATTGACAAACTCTCCAGCTTTCAAAGCATCCGCCATTTCCTGAACACTCGGCTTACGTCCGTTTACCGTCTCAAAATAGTCCAACCATTCTTCTCTTGTCATTTATATTCCCCTTTAATTTCCTTTTTTATTTATTTTTTGTAAAGCTAATGTCACCAAATTCACTGTGTGCCTTGATAGTAAAACCTTCATTGTTGGGCGTATAATCTAATACATCACCTTTTTTAAAAGCATCTGAATCTCCAGCCTTATCCACAGTGATTGTTTGCTCCCAACGGTTAATATCACCCGTGAAAGCAGTTGTTGTGACACGACCGGTCTTGGCATCGTAGGTATAACTCTTTGGAAGTTCTTTCTTCACTGTCTCATCAAACTGCTTATAGTAGTCTTTTTCTGACAATGAATAACTATCAAAAACCTCCGAGAACTCCTCGCCGTACTGACCTTTCAATTCAGTAACTCTACTTTGGTAAGCCTGATAAAGACCTTTACGATTGTAAACAAAGCTCACTTTTAAGTGAGCCTTATTGTCAGTAATGCTCATTGCTGTATTGATATCGGTGATAAGATCTTGACCTTGTGGTAAAGCATTACTAACTTTATTCTTAGTAGTAGCAGTGTCTTTCAGAGTGGCTAACATTTTCTCACTAAAGGTTGGGCTTGTCCAATCGCCCTCAATGCTTGCAGCTCGATAACGGTATCCCATCACGAGACAAACAATCAAAAGTATGGTGAGTATCGCTGCAATCACACCTGATACCATCCCCACAATATTCTTTGAGGTTACTGGCTCCTTTGATTCTTTTACTTGTTGACTAGGATTGAATTGAACACTCACCATCCTATCAGCATTAAACTCTTTAAACCTATTAGTCGCTCTATTCCCTGCTGTAGAAGCCATTGGTGGCCTCAATTCATGAGGCTTGAGAGGATGTGCTGTTTCACCCAAACTAAGCCCTTCTTCTTTTGTCATAGGAATCTCCTTATCTCGCTGTAAGGTTATTATAACAATTCTTAAAGCGTTTTTCTATCTTATTCGGGAAAGTCCTTTATTTTTAATTTGGATAAACACTCTAATATAGAAGGTTTCTAGCAAAAAAAGTAGCCCTTATAGAGCTACTTTAGTCTATCGCTTATCCTTTATAATCAAAGGCAATTTCGATGATTTCTTTCAATTCTGAAATAAGTGGTTCTTTCGGATTAGCTGTTGTACATTGGTCTTCATAAGCATGTTCGGCCAAAGTATAGGCAGTGTCTTGAAGAAGTTTCTTAGTAACACCTTGCCCCTTCCAGTTCATGGCAATACCAACGGCAATACCCAATTCGTATACTTTTTGTGCCAAAACTTCAACCAATTCAGCATCTGATTGCTTGTCAGTACCCCATCCCATGAAACGAGCGATATCTGCGTAATCTTTGTCTGCACGGAAGTAGTCATATTTAGGGAACATAGCGTGTTTTTGAGGATCACGACCGTTGTAACGGATAACGTGAGGCATCAAAATCGCATTAGTACGTCCGTGTGGAATGTCAAACATAGGACCAACCTTATGAGCTAGTGAGTGGTTGATACCAAGGAAGGCATTGGCGAAGGCCATACCAGCCATTGTTGACGCATTATGCATTTTTTCACGTGATTCTTCATCACCAAAGCGGTAAGAATGTTCAAGATTTTCAAAAACAAGTTTAATTGCTTGGAGTGAAAGCCCACGTGTATAGTCACTAGCCATGACTGATACATAAGATTCAATGGCGTGAGTCAAAACGTCCATACCTGTATCTGCTGTAACGCTGGCAGGTACACTCATAACCAAAGCAGGGTCAACGATAGCAATGTCCGGAGTCAAAGCATAATCTGCCAATGGGTACTTGATATGAGTTTCACTATCAGTGATAACCGCAAATGACGTTACTTCTGAACCTGTCCCTGAAGTTGTTGGGATACAGATGAATTGTGTCTTCTGAGCGTAAGGAATCTTGTAAGTACGTTTACGGATATCCAAGAATTTTTGTTTAGCACCGAAGAAGCTTACATCTGGGTGTTCAAAGAACATCCACATAGCCTTAGCAGCGTCCATTGCAGAACCACCACCAAGAGCGATGATTACATCTGGTTGGAAATCTACAAAGCGTTCCAAACCTTTATAAACGGTATTAGTAGATGGGTTTGGCTCAACATCTGAGAAAACATCTACTACCGGTCTGTGGCGGTTAAGTTCCAATTGGCGTTTAACCAAGGCAGCGTAGCCAAACTGAACCATACCAGGGTCACAAACCAACATCACGCGCTCAGCTTCAATGTGACGCAAGTAAGTTATTGAATCTTTTTCGAAGAAGATTTTTGGTGGGACGCGAAACCATTGCATGTTATTGCGGCGCTTTGACAATGTTTTAACATTCAAGAGATCAAATGAGCTAACATTGTGTGACACTGAGTTATGACCGTGTGAACCACAACCAAGAGTCAATGATGGAATCATGTTATTGTAGATATTACCGATACCACCTTCAGCTGATGGGCTATTAACCAAGACACGGCAGGCTTTCATGCGGATACCATATTGGAGTTGGAGCTCTTCATTTTCAGTGTGGATAACAGCAGTGTGTCCAAGACCACCCAAATTGAGCATACCTTCTGCTTTTTTGAATCCATCTTCAACGCCATCAGATTTGATAAGAGCAAGTACTGGAGACAATTTTTCCAAGGCAAGTGGGTGTTCCATTGTTGCATCTGGAATTTCTGCCAAAAGCATTTTTGTACCTGCAGGAACTTTAAGGCCAGCTTTTTCAGCAATTTCAATAGCTGAGTGACCTACAATGGCACCATTTACAGCTGTACGCGCTTCATTAAGAACGACTTTTTCCAATTTAGCAATGTCAGCTTTTTTAGAAATGATGACACATTGATGTGCTTCAAATTCAGCCTTAACTTCGTCATAAATAGCTGCATCAACGATAGCTGCTTGTTCAGACGCACAAATCATACCATTATCAAAAGTTTTTGAAACGATGATATCGTTGACCGCACGTTTAACCTTAGCATCAGCAGCGATGTAAGATGGGACGTTTCCGGCTCCTACACCAAGCGCTGGTTTACCAGTTGAATAAGCAGCCTTAACCATTCCAGGTCCACCAGTCGCAAGTACTGTGGCAATCTTAGGATGGTTCATCAAAAGACCAGTTGCTTCGATAGATGGCTCTTCAATCCACTGGATGCAGTCCTTAGGTGCACCTGCTTCAATAGCTGCATCACGAACAATACGAGCAGCCTCTGCAGATGATTTCTGAGCTGATGGGTGGAAGGCAAAGATGATAGAGTTACGTGTCTTAAGAGCAATGAGGGCTTTGAAAATGGTTGTTGAAGTTGGGTTAGTTGTTGGTGTAACCCCACAGATAACACCAACCGGCTCAGCGATAGAAACCAAACCTTGTTCTTTATCTTCAGCAATAACGCCTACAGTTTTGTCATATTTAATACTATTCCAAATGTATTCAGAAGCATACATGTTCTTGATGGCTTTATCTTCGTAAACGCCGCGCCCTGTTTCATCAACGGCCAATTTCGCCAAATACATGTGTTTATCTAGAGCAGCAATCGCAGCTTGGTGAACAATATGGTCCACTTGCTCCTGCGTAAAGTTAGCCATAGCATCAAGGGCTTCAACCCCTTTTGTTGCCAATTCATCTATTACTGTTTGAACATCTTTAGTTTGTTTAGTCATATGAAACTCCTTTGAATACTTGTTAAAAACTTCACAAGCTTTAACACAAATATATTATATCGTTTTCTAGACACTATGTAAACCCTTACAGTGATAAAAATAAAGAAATCCGTCCATTTTTGGACAGATTTCATCATTATTACCAAATAATCACGCGATTTTCTGGGGCACGCCACATGCCGTCGCCCTCTTTAACGTCAAATTCCTTGTGGAATTCGTCGAAGTTGCTCACGATAACATTGGTGCGCCATTTGGCTGGAGCATGCACATCCACGCTAGCTAACATTTGCATGTATTCTTCACGCGCCTTCATACGCCAGATTGTCGCAAAATTAACAAAGAATTCATGAACTGAAAAATCCTTATCTCGTTTAGCTGCTTCCAAGGCACAGGCTACACCACCGAGGTCAGCAACATTCTCAGAAACAGTCAATTTACCATTGACCTTGGCACCATAAGAGTCCAAGCCCTCAAACTGATCCACAATCTTGTCAGTACGTTCCTTAAAGGCTGCATAGTCCTCTTCAGTCCACCAATTCTTAAGACTACCGTTCTCATCAAAGGAAGCACCATTTGTATCAAAGGCATGGGAAATCTCATGAGCAATGACAGCACCAATACCACCGTAGTTGGCTGATGACGATTGGTGAAGGTCATAGAAAGGTGCTTGAAGGATAGCTGCTGGGAAAACAATTTGGTTCTGCTGTGGATCATAGTAAGCATTAACCATGTGGGCAGGCATATGCCACTCACTACGATCAACAGGTTGATTCCACTTGCTCCAACTATGTGCAACTGAAATTTCGACTAACTTCTGTGCATTCTCAACAAGTGATAAGTTTTCATCAATAATCTTCTTATCATATGTCTCAGGTAGTTTTTCTGGATAACCAATGTGAGGCGTAATAACATTAAGTTTCGTAATAGCTTTTTCACGTGTTTCTGGTGCCAACCAATCCGCAGTTTGAAGGCGTGATTTATAAACATCAATCATAGTTGCCACCTTCGCTTCAACATCTGCTTTTGCTTCTGGAGAGAATTTTTCACCTGCATACCAAAGTCCAAGAGCCTGATTGTAAGGTCCTTGTGCCAAATAGAAGGCAGCCTTTTTCTTTTCCATGGCTTGTGGTGTTCCTGAAAGCGCACGACCATATTTTCCAAATAGAACACGAAGTTCGTCTGTCAAATAGGCATTCCAAATTGTCGTAGCATTGATAAGTAGGCTCGCCTTAAGTAGCTCCCAATTATCTTCTGAATAATATTCCGCCGCAAATTCTGTCCAGAAGCGCTCTTCAGGAACGATAACTTTATCAGGAACTTGTCCCAAGATTTCTGTGAAGATGTTATCAAGTGGGAGTTCCGGTGCTAGCTTGGTAAAGTCTTCCCAATCATATGGGTGGTAGAGTTCCACATACTCGGAAGATTCTTCACTCGAAAGGACATACTTGGCCAACTTAGCATCAAGGGCGATAACCTTGTCCAAGATATCTTTGATTTCTTCAGCTGTAAAGCCATATTTCTCAAGGAGTTCTTCTTCCATTTCACGCCAAATTCCTAAAAGCTCCTTGCCCTTCTCATTATCCTCAGTGTAATAGGTTGTATCAGGTAAAATAATACTTGGCGCTGCTGCCCAGAGGACATTTAATTGAGCATTCATAAAGTCTGGAGATACACCGAATGGGAACTCATTAGGCTTACCAGACATCTCGTACTCAGCAATTTTCGAAGCAAATTCTGAGAATGAGGAAAGCTTCTTGTATTCTTCAATCCAAGGTTTAACAGGCTCGATACCCAATGCCTCACGTTTGTCAAAGTCTGCAGCCATACGGTGAAACTTTATAAAGTTTTGTAGAATGGCATTGTCAGGAAGATTCTCTCCTGCCAACCATTGATCAGTTGTTTCAAGCATGAGGTCTTCAATTTCATCTGCTAAATCTGAGAAACCTCCTGTGCGTGGTTTATCATCGGGAATCACTGCTGTTTTTTCCCACTCACCATTAATCGCATGGTAAAAATCATCTTGTAAGCGTGTCATTACACTTCCTCCATCAACATTAAAAGTGCTTTCATTATAACAAAATTCCCCAGCAAAAGCATTTACTGAGGAAAGTTTGGCTTATTTTACTAAGATTGCTAGGGTTTGATAAGGCTTAAGACTCACCTTTTCAGCAAGCTCTGCATCGTCATAGTTTGACAAGAGCACGCGCCCTAACTGGTATTCTGCTGGAATCTCCACTTCAGCTTCGCTTCCATAGAAATTATTGAGTACCAAGAGTTTTTGACCGTCTAAATGACGCTCAAAGGCGTAGACTTGTTGACTATCTTCAAGTGCTGACTGATAGCTGCCTTCTGAAATGATAGGCATTTCTTTACGCAAGCGAATCAATTCTTTATAGAATTTAAAGATTGGTCCGTCGATTTCATTTTCAACGTTGATGTCTTTATAAGATTTACCAGCTTTCAACCATGGAGTTCCTGTTGAAAAACCTGCATTTTCAGAAGCATCCCATTGCATTGGTGTACGAGAATTATCGCGTGATTTGGCTTGGATAATCTTAAAGGCTTGCTCAGGAGACTTGCCTTGGTCCAAGAGCATTTGGTAAGCATTGATGGACTCGACATCCACATAATCTGCCATCGAATCATAGTCTGGATCAATCATTCCAATCTCTTCGCCCATATAGATATACGGAGTTCCACGTGACAAGTGAATGCTAGCTGCTAGCATGGTCGCTCCTTCATTACGGAAGTTCTTAATATCCACAAAGCGATTCAAGGCACGAGGTTGGTCATGGTTATTCCAGAAGAGAGCACTCCAACCACCTCGTTCACTCATTTCCTTGCCCCATGTATGGTAAAGACGTTTGAGCTCTTCAAAATCAAAGGGAGTAATAGTCCATTTTTGACCATCTTCATAATCTACTTTAAGATGATGGAAGTTAAAGGCCATAGACAACTCGTGACGCTCCGGTGCTGAATAAAGAACACAGTTGTCAATTGTTGTCGATGACATCTCTCCAACTGTCATAAAGCTATCATCAGAACCAAAGGTCGCTTCATTCATCATACGAAGATAGTCATGGACAATTGGTTTATCCGTATAAGCTGGTTTCCCTTCATTTTCAGGGCAATCCACCAAGACTTCATCTTTCCCAATCAAATTGATCACATCGAAACGGAAACCTTTGACTCCCTTGTCACGCCAGAAGTTGACCACCTTGAACAACTCCTTACGGACATTGGGATTGCGCCAATTAAGGTCCGCCTGTGTTTCATCAAAGAGGTGAAGATAGTATTTCCCTGTATCTCCAAAAGGAGCCCAGGCAGAACCACCAAATTTAGACAACCAATCGGTTGGTTGGTTCTGAATAAAGAAGAAATCTTGATAATACTGGTCTCCAGCCAAAGCTTTTTGGAACCACTCATGCTCCAAAGAAATCACTATTGATAATGCTACCGATCAAGATAAGATTCTTATCGACCTAGGTAAAGACCAGCACGTTGTTTGTATCCGTTCTAAAGTTTATTTAACTAATGGAAAACAGTTCCAATTTACGGAAAGTCGCCACAAACTTGAAAAATTCAAATTTGTCGATTATGCCAAGCATCGTCATTGAAAGAAAGGGCTCTGCTCACAGAAAAAGTATCGGACAAGAATGTCCGATACTTTTTAGTTTTTACGGATAGGATCTGCTAGATACTCAGCACGAGCTCCACCAATTAACTTAGGACGACTAGCCAAAGCAGTCACATGAGCACCACCTAATTCTGGAGTAATCGGGCGAAGAGGAACTTGGACCCTCTTCACATGCATACCAATAGAGGTATCCCCAATATCGATACCAGCCTGAGCGACAATTTCCTCCACCTCAACAGGATCCTTCATATAGTCGAAAGCAGCCAGCTGACCACTTCCCCCAGCATGCAAGGTCGGAAGAACATTAACAATTTCCAAATCTTTAGCCATGGCGAGCTCACGCTCAACAACCAAAGCACGATTCAGATGTTCGCAGCCTTGAACAGCCAAGTAAATTCCTTTAGGTTCCAAAACTTCAAGAATCGTTTTCACAATTCGTTGGCCAATTTCACGGCTAGAGGCTTTTCCGATTATCCCACCAGCGACCTCACTGGAAGACAATCCCAAGACAAAGATATCTCCTCGCCCAATAGCGGAACGTTCAACAATATCTTCTACAAGCACACGTGTCTTCTCTTCTAAATCTAGCAACATCACAACAGCCCTCCTTTAGACAACAGCTGTATTCAGGATTCGCACAATAAGATAGTACAGAATCACAAAAAAGATAAGGAAAAATACCCCTAATAATAATAACTGCCCACGGCGTTTCTTACTTAGGTCCCAGGAGAAACCAAATCCCATCAAAAAAGGACCAACACTATAACTTAGCATAAACCATAAATCTACACGTGCTATATGCCAAAAAGAAGAAATAAAGGCCACCAAACCTATTAAGGATAATATCCAAGAAAACTCCCAACGATCTGATTTAGCAAAAGCCAAGCCTATTAAGAAGCAGCCCAAGGCAGGCATGATAATAAATGATAGGGTCATAAAATAAAACATGCCATTATTATAGCATGTTTTACAGTTTCATGTTAGTGGCGGTTAATGACACCATAAGCAATAGTGAATGCAATAGCAGCAATACCTACAACGATTGCCATGACAGCCCAGAAAATAGTCATCGCACGGCGTCCCTTGCGATTGTTAAAAGGAAGTCCCCAACCAATCATGATGACACCTAGCAATCCAAGCCAGATTTTATAAGTGATAACAATCGCCGCATCAAAATAGGCAAAAGCAACCAAACCTAAACCTAGCAAAGAAATCAAATAAGACCACTTACCCTTCAAAAATGAAGGCAAGGCCCAACCAAATAACACTAAACCTAGTAGAGCAAGAGCTCCACCACCAAAAAATACGGGTACAATATAATTATCAAACATATTCATATTATAGCATATCTTAAAAAGTTAGGAAATAGAATCTATCAACCAAAGCCATACCATCTCTTTAAAATTTGTTCACTCTCAATCACAGATTGATTCGCAGATACTAACTATTTATTTGGGTACAAAAAAACAAGACCCAGAAAGGACCTTGTTTTAATAGCCTATTTGCGCTTTGTTTGCACTACATCTATAATCAAAAGGGACTGACATTTAGAAAGTGTGGCAAATCTGTGGCAAAACATAAGAAAAAAGCTTGTCCATATTGGACAAACCCTTTCATTTCAAGCTTATATAGTCTAATTAAGCTTTGTTTGCTGAACCGAATACGTCGATACGTTCTTCAACAGCTTCTGTAATAGCTTCGAAACCTGGTTTCAAGAATTTACGTGGGTCGAAGAGTTTCTTCTTGTCGTATTCTGCTTCATTTGCTTCGTATTCAGCAACAAATTTACGTGTTGCGTTAGCAAATGCGATTTGACATTCAGTGTTAACGTTAACTTTAGCAACACCAAGTTTGATAGCTTCTTGGATTTGATCGTCAGGAATACCTGATCCACCGTGCAATACGATTGGGAAGTTAGGAACAGCTTCTGTCAATTTTTGCAAGTGGTCAAGGTGAAGTCCGCTCCAGTTTTCTGGGTAAGGACCGTGGATGTTACCGATACCTGCTGCAAGGAAGTCGATACCAGTTGCAACCATAGCTTTAGCATCTTCGATTGGTGCCAATTCACCATCACCGATGATACCATCTTCTTCACCACCGATTGTACCAACTTCAGCTTCAACTGATACACCGTTAGCGTGTGCAAATTCAACAACTTTAGCTGCTTTTTCAAGGTTTTCTTCAACTGGAAGGTGTGAACCGTCAAACATAACTGAAGTATAACCTACACGGATACATTCCAAAGCGTCATTGTAGTGACCGTGGTCAAGGTGAATAGCAACTGGTACAGTGATACCCATTGATTCAACCAATTCTTCGATAAGGACTTTACACAATTTGTAACCACCCATGTACTTAGCTGCACCCATAGAAGTTTGGATAAGTACTGGAGCTTGTTTAGCTTCTGCTGCACGCAAGATAGCTTGAGTCCACTCAAGGTTGTTTGTGTTAAATCCACCAACTGCGTAACCATTATCACGAGCTGCTTGGACAAATTTTTCTGCTGAAACGATTGCCATTATAAAGGCCTCCTATATTTTTTTGGGTTTGAACCCGTTTACAAGTTTATTCTATCACAATTGAACTCAAAAAACTAGCTTTTCTACAATTTGTAAGCGTTTTGATTTTTTAATATAAAAAAACCAGTCATGTGACTGGTTACTCTGCGGAAAGAGGGACTTGAACCCTCACGACCTAAAGCGGTCACAGGATCCTTAGTCCTGCGCGTCTGCCAATTCCGCCATTTCCGCTAACAACATTAGTTATTATATCAAGATTGACAACTCGTGTCAATACTTTTTTGAAAGTTTTTTAGTAACTTTCTCTTGTCTCTTTCGAAACAACTATTATATAATACCATTTATTGTTTGCTGACGTCAATACTTTTTTGACTTTTTTTAAAATTTTTAGCAAAAACTATCTATCATATCTCTTGTCAAAGGTTAAGCTAAACTCTTATTCAGCCTATCTAATTTCTCTCTAAGGGGAGCTAAGTAAACTTCTTCTCCAAAACCACGCGATTTTAAGCCATCCTCAGCACAAGACAATAACGATTCTGTCAAAGGTAAAATCATTTTGAGGTCTGTAGCAGAAATATCTTTTTTCGAAAATAAACGACGAATTCTAGGGTAATCATAGTCAAATGCTTCAAAAAAAGGTGAGTCATTCAAAATATTTTCTAGATTTACCAAATTGACTAAAAGACCAAGGTGAAAGGCTGCTGGCGCAAAGGTTGATGAGAAAGGTTGGGTACATACACTACGAAACTCAATAGTCCCTCGTGTCGTTAAATCTTGGAATTGATAAGAACGATGAGTCTTAAAATCTTCCTCACTTGGTTCAATAGTGACCACTTGGCCACGAATAGAGTGTGCTTTGATAGATGGCATACTTAGATAGTCTTTAGCACGTATTGGTTCAAAATAGTAGGTTTCGTCACCACGCTTAGCAGTAAAAATGGCTGTCTCAGACAAGTAAGAAAAATAGTCATCTTCATTCTTAAATACCTTAGGAAATACTCCTGCATTTTCCTCAAACACACCATGCATGGAATTCTCCCAGAAAACATCACGGGAAAGCGCTAAATCCCAATCAGAATCCCAAAACTCAGAGTTTGCCAATAATACTGCCTTGGGTCCCTCTATTTGGTTAAAAGCATTTAAGACTCTTAAATAGGATGTTTTTGAAACATCTAATTGTACCTGACTCCCACAGATGAAAGAAGCATATTCTGGATAATCATGAAAGAAAGGATCGTTCTTTGCTTTAGATAGCTCGAGAAAATCCATAAGCATTTCATAACGAGGAGATTTAACAGGTCTGTTGTCATTTTTTGCCCAGTTTGGATTCACTCCCCAACCTTGCAACTCATGATTATGATTCTGAAGATAGGATTGGATTATACTGAGGTAAGTATCCAGACGTTCCTCAACCTCAGAAATTCTCTCAGCCTTTGCAAAAGCAAACTCGATCGTATTGTACGAAACTTCAAAAAGAATCATGTCTCCAGAAGCTTTATCGATAAGCTGAATAGGATTATTATCAGAATCATACTTATCAGCTTGAAAATCAAAATTATCCAAGAGATAGACTAGTAACTGTTTTGTAAGAGAGACATCTGTAGCATTACCACTCAAATTAACAACTGGGTATTCCAACTCAATCCCCACAAATAATTCGGGTTGCTCCTTAATTGGCTCATAGTACCTTTGCTTAAGCAGTTTCTTGGCTGTTGTCAAAATAATGTCCCCCTTTTTAAAATAAGCTTATTCCATTATATCAAAATATTCAGACGATTTATAGACAAAAAAACGCCTGCTTACGAAAAATAACCGTATTACCTTTCGTAAACAAGCGTTACATGCTTATTTATTCCCATTTTTATGATGAGTGTTCCCGCTAGGCGTATGCCCAGCGGTAGACCAGAGCTAGACTAAGAAAAGCTAAGCTATTCCATCATCATAACACTCAACAAAATTGATAAAAATTAAACAAGTTCGATGATTGCCATTGGGGCAGCATCGCCACGACGTGGTTCTGTTTTAAGGATACGAGTGTATCCACCGTTACGTTCAGCATAACGAGGTGCGATTTCTGAGAAAAGTTTTTGAAGAGCAGTTGTTGATGTATATTTATCAGTTGCTTCATCATAGCTTTCAGATGCAATTTCGTTACGTACAAATGCAGCTGCTTGACGACGTGCGTGCAAATCACCACGTTTACCAAGAGTGATCATTTTTTCAACTGTTTTACGGATTTCTTTAGCACGTGCTTCAGTTGTAACGATTGCTTCGTTAATGATAAGATCTGTAGTCAAATCACGAAGAACCGCTTTACGTTGTGAGCTTGTGCGTCCAAGTTTACGGTAAGCCATGTTATCCTCCTATATTATTATTTATCGTTTTTGAGTCCAAGTCCAAGATCAGCCAACTTAACTTTGACTTCTTCAAGAGATTTACGACCTAGGTTACGGACTTTCATCATTTCAGGCTCAGTTTTTTCTGTCAAATCATGAACGGTATTAATACCGGCACGTTTCAAACAGTTATATGAGCGTACAGACAAATCAAGTTCTTCGATGGTACGGTCAAGCACCTTTTCATCGTTCACTTTTTCAGTTTCTTTCATTACATCAGTAGCTTTAGCAACATCAGTAAGGTCAGTAAACAAGTTCAAGTGTTCAATCAAAACGCGAGCCGAGAGACCGAGGGCATCTTCAGGGATGATTGTTCCGTTTGTCATGATTTCGATTGTCAATTTATCAAAACCATCATTGCTACCTACACGGGCAGGTTCAACTTGATAATTGACTTTTTTCACTGGTGTGTAGATTGAATCTACAGCCAATGTTCCCACTGGTGCATCGTCTTTCTTGTTTTCATCTGCTGGAACATAACCACGGTTTGTAGCTACTGTCATAGTCGCTTTCAAAGAAGCGCCGTCAGCGATAGTGAAAAGATAATGATCAGGGTTAACAATTTCAATGTCGCTATCAGTCAAGATGTCTCCAGCAGTAACTTCAGCTGGACCTTGGACATCAAGTTCAATTGTCTTTTCGTCTTCGACGTAAGATTTTACAGCAAGTCCTTTAATATTAAGGATGATTTGCATCACGTCTTCACGGACGCCTGGTACGGTATCAAATTCGTGGAGTACTCCATCAATCTTAATTGATGTTACGGCAGCACCTGGAAGTGATGACAAAAGTACACGACGAAGAGAGTTACCCAAAGTTGTACCATAACCACGTTCTAGTGGTTCGATGACAAATTTGCCGTAATCTTTATTTTCATCAATTTTTGTTATTATTGGTTTTTCAAACTCAATCATTTATTATACTCCCTCGAAACGAACCTTGTGTACTATTGTTATTAAAGATTACACACGACGACGTTTTGGAGGACGACAACCATTATGTGGTACAGGTGTTACATCACGGATTGCTGTTACTTCAAGACCTGCAGCAGCAAGAGCACGGATAGCAGACTCACGACCTGAACCAGGACCTTTAACAGTTACTTCAACTGTTTTAAGACCATGTTCTTGTGCAGATTTAGCAGCAGCTTCTGAAGCCATTTGTGCAGCAAATGGTGTAGATTTACGAGAACCTTTGAAACCAAGAGCACCAGCTGATGACCATGCTACAGCGTTACCATGCACATCTGTAATCATAACAATAGTGTTATTGAAAGTAGCGTGAATGTGAGCAATACCAGATTCGATATTCTTTTTCACACGACGTTTACGTGTTGGTTTAGCCAATGTTTTTACCTCCTATTTTATTTTAGTTATTTTTTCTTACCTGCAATCGCAACAGCTTTACCTTTACGAGTGCGGGCATTGTTTTTAGTGTTTTGTCCACGGACAGGAAGTCCACGACGGTGACGGATACCACGGTATGAACCGATTTCCATCAAACGTTTGATGTTAAGGTTAACTTCACGACGAAGGTCACCTTCAACTTTGATTGCATCCACTTCGCGACGGATAGCGTCTTCTTGATCGTTTGTCAAATCTTTAACGCGGATGTCTTCAGAAACGCCTGCAGCAGCCAAGATTTTCTTAGATGTTGCAAGTCCGATACCGTATACGTAAGTAAGTGAAATTACTACACGTTTATCGTTTGGAATGTCAACTCCAGCAATACGAGCCATGATTTCTCCTTTCTATATTATCCTTGACGTTGTTTGTGTTTTGGATTTGTTGGACAAATTACCATAACACGACCGTTACGACGAATAACTTTACAGTATTCGCAAATTGGTTTAACCGATGGTCTTACCTTCATGTTTTAATCCCTCCAATTATTTCGATTATTTAAAGCGGTATGTGATGCGTCCACGTGTCAAATCATAAGGACTCATTTCAACAGTCACACGGTCACCGACCAAAATACGAATGTAGTTTTTACGGATTTTACCAGAAACTGTCGCCAAAATTTGGTGTCCATTTTCCAATTCAACAGTAAACATAGCATTAGGCATAGTTTCTACAACTTTACCTTCAATTTCAATCACGTCTTCTTTTGCCACGCAAAAGTACCCCCTAAAATTTCGATTTGATTTCCTCTGAGCACAGAGGTAACAATTATAAGTCAGACTAAAGTATTATAACATGCTTAAGCCTGATACGCAAGTAAGATTATATAATTATTTAATTGCTGCAATCGCTTTTTTAACATCAGCGAATACATCATCGATATCTTGGTTACCTTGAATATCTGATACAAGACCAAGCTCACGATAATGTGCAATAATTGGCTCACCTTGAGCAATGTTTACGTCAAGACGACGTTTAACAGTTTCAGGTTTGTCATCTTCACGTTGGAAGAATTCATGTTCGCCACAAACATCACATGTTCCTTCAACCTTAGTTGGGTTGAATACTTTATGATATGTTGCACCACATGAGCGACAAATGAAACGACCTGAAAGACGTTCAACCAAACTCTCTGGATTAACTTCAATATTGATTACACCGTCAAGTTTAATACCAAGTGCTTTCAATGTTTCATCCAATGCATGAGCTTGCTCAATAGTACGTGGATAACCATCTAGCAAGAAACCTTTTTCAGCAATATCAGATTCAGCCAAACGCTCTTTAACGATTCCATTTGTCACTTCATCTGGTACCAATTCACCTTTATCGATGAATGATTTTGCCAAAGTTCCCATTTCTGTTTGGTTAGCCATAGCAGCACGGAACATATCACCAGTTGAGATGTGAGCTACACCAAATTCTTCAACAATTTTTGCAGCTTGAGTCCCTTTACCAGCACCTGGTAGACCCATAATTAAAAGATTCATCTTACGAACTCCTTATTTTTGTTTTCAAATAACTCTATCAAAGTTTAAAAACATTGGTAGAGTTATCAAAAAACAAAAGAGAAGGGACAGAAAGTAACCTTTCTTTCCCTCTCAATTGTTCATGAGAAGACTTAGTCTTCAAGATTCATAAATCCAACGTACTGACGTTTCAATAGGTAACCTTCGAGTTGTTTCATACCTTCGATACCAGTTGAAATCAAGATCAAAAGAGATGTACCACCAAGCGCGATTGAGCTTGTAAGGTGCATAAACTGTTGAGCCGCAATTGGAGCCAATGAAATAAACGCGAGAAATACAGCCCCGATTGTTGCCAATCTCTTAAGCAATGAAGACATGTACTTTTCAGTCTCACGACCTGGACGAACACTAGGAATGTAAGACCCATTCTTTTGAAGATTTTCTGCAGTTTTTTCAGGATTTACTTGGACAAATGTGTAGAAGAATGAGAACAAGATAATCAATATCGCGTAAGTGATCATTCCACTAGGTGTATTATACGAGAGTAGTCCTTGTAAGTGTGATAACCATGTAACCTTCGAGAAGAATGGAAGAATAGTACTAGGAATTGTTGTAATCGAGCTAGCAAAGATAACGGGAATAACACCAGCTGGATTAACTTTCAATGGAAGGTAAGAACTCGTTGGAGCCCCTTGAACCAATTTAGTATATTGAATTGGAATTTGATATTCTGCCTGTTGAACAAATGTCGTAAAGAAGACAATCGCCAAACCTACCACAATTAGCAAAGCAACTATGATATATGAACGAGTCAATTCTCCTGAACGAACGTTGACAAAGAAATCCTCGTAAATTGTTGAGAACATTTTTGGAATAGAAGCAATAATCCCTGAAAAGATAATCATTGACACACCATTACCAAAACCTTTATCTGTGATTTGTTCACCAAGCCATGTCACAATTATGCTACCAGCAGTTAGAATTGTCCCAATCAATAGGTAGGTTGAAACATTTGGTGTTTTAACCAATGAAATTGATGAGAGAGTATTAAAACTTGCTGTAATACCAATCGATTGAACAAAGGCTAAAACAAGAGTGATGTAGCGAGTCGCTTGGTTCAATTTACGACGACCAACTTCCCCTTGTTTGCCCCACTCCACAAATTTTGGATAGATATCCATCTGCAAAAGTTGGACAATGATTGATGCTGTAATGTAAGGACTAACCCCCATCGAGAAGATAGAGAAGTTATTCATGGCATTACCAGACACCAAGTTAAGCATGTTCAAGAAAGGTAAATCACTTAATTGTTTCAAACTTTCCGCATTGATACCAGGAACTGTTACATGAGTCCCTACACGAAAAACGAAAATAATGAAGATTGTAAATAAAATCTTATTACGAACGTTTTTGACTTTCAATGCGTCTTTTAATAGTTTAAAGAACATAATGAGTTACCCCTCATTAGATGACTTCGATTGAACCACCTTTAGCAGTGATAGCTGCTTCAGCAGATTTTGAGAATTTAGCTGCTTTAACAGTCAATTTCTTAGTCAATTCGCCGTTACCAAGAACTTTAACGCCTGATTTTTCAGCACGAACGATTCCAGCTTCTTTAAGAACTGCTGGAGTTACTTCTGTACCATCTTCAAAGACGTTCAATTGATCAAGGTTTACAAGTGCGTATTCTTTAGCGTTGATGTTAGTGAATCCGCGTTTTGGAAGACGACGGAACAATGGAGTTTGTCCACCTTCAAATCCTGGACGTACGCCACCACCGCTACGAGCTTTTTGACCTTTTTGACCACGGCCTGAAGTTTTACCGTTACCAGATGAAGTACCACGACCTACACGGTTGCGGACTTTACGAGAACCTTCAGCAGGTTTCAATTCATGAAGTTTCATTATTATTTTCTCCTCTTTTTGTAAAATGCTAGCGCCTCTAACCAAGTAAGGTAGCTTGATTAGAAACTCGCCTATACATGAAATTCAGTTTAAGTCGCAAGGTAACCCTCACGACTTAAATCAATTTTTATTTAACGTCTTCTACAGTTACCAAGTGAGATACTGCGTTGACCATACCACGGATAGCAGTGTTGTCTTCTTTAACAACTGAGCTATTCAATTTACCAAGTCCAAGAGCAACAACTGTTTTACGTTGTTCTGGTTTGCGTCCGATTGGAGACTTAGTCAAAGTAATTTTAATTTGAGCCATTGTTATCTCCTTTCTTATGCCAAGTCAGATACTGAGATGCCACGAAGAGCCGCAACTTCTTCAGCACGTTTAAGTTGTTTCAATCCTTCAACAGTCGCACGAACGATGTTGATTGGAGTGTTTGAACCGAGTGATTTAGATGTTACATCAGCAACACCAGCCAATTCGATGACGGCACGAACTGCACCACCAGCGGCAACCCCAGCCCCTTCAACAGCTGGTTTCAACAATACTTTCGCTCCACCAAATTCTGAACGAACTTCGTGAGGAATAGTTGTACCAACCATAGGAACTTCGATAAGGTTTTTCTTAGCTGCTTCAACTGCTTTACGGATAGCTTCTGGAACCTCTTGAGATTTACCAGTACCAAATCCTACGCGACCATTACGGTCACCAACAACAACAAGAGCAGCAAAACGCATGTTGCGTCCACCTTTTACAACTTTAGTAACACGGTTGATAGCAACTACGCGTTCTTCAAGTTCTACTGCATTATCTTTAAATGCCATTATTAAGTGTCCTCCCTATTAGAATTTCAATCCGTTTTCACGAGCTGAGTCAGCCAAAGCTTTAACACGTCCGTGATAGAGATATCCACCGCGGTCAAACACCACTTCAGAAATACCTTTAGCTACTGCGCGTTCAGCAACAAGTTTACCGACAACAACGGCTTGTTCTGTTTTAGTTCCTTTAGAAACTTCTTTATCAAGAGTTGATGCACTTGCGAGCGTTACACCCGCTACGTCATCAATAACTTGAGCGTAGATGCCTGTATTAGAACGGAAAATGTTCAAACGTGGGCGATCAGCAGTTCCAGAGAGTTTTCCGCGAACGCGACGGTGGCGTTTTTGGCGGAGTTTGTTTTTATCTGGTTTCGAAATCACAATTTTCACCTCTTAATTATAATGCTAGCTCATGAGAGCTTTTGGTAAAGAGACAATCCACAAAGAATTGCCATAAGGATAAAATCCTATTATTTACCAGTTTTACCTTCTTTACGACGTACGTATTCACCAACGTAACGGATACCTTTACCTTTGTAAGGTTCTGGTGAACGAAGGCTACGGATGTAAGCTGCTGTCTGACCAACAACTTCTTTGTTAATACCACTTACAACGATTGAAGTTGCAGATGGTACTTCAAAAGTAATACCTTCTGGAGCTTCAACTTCGTCTTGGTGAGATTTACCAACTGAAAGAACAAGTTTTGTTCCTTGGAGTTGCGCACGATATCCGACACCGCGCATTTCAAGTTCTTTTTTGAAACCTTCAGAAACACCAACAACCATGTTGTTCAAGTTTGCACGTGAAGTACCGTGGATTGTTTTGTTTTCTTTTGAGTCGTTCGGACGGTGAAGTGTAACTTCATTGCCTTCAACTTTGATTTCAATGTTTTTGTTAAACTCACGAGTGAGTTCGCCTTTAGGTCCTTTAACAGTAACAACGTTATCGTTGTTTGTTACTTCAACACCAGCAGGCAAAGTAATAACTTTATTACCAATACGTGACATAGTATTTAATTCTCCTGTTAGATTATCAAGCCACAAAGTGACTAGTTTTCACGGGGATGAGTTTCATAGAATATAATCAACGAAACTCGCACAAATCATTTGAGATAAGTGCTTAGTATCAACTTCTTACCAAACGTAAGCGATAACTTCTCCACCAACGTTCTTTTGACGAGCTTCTTTATCAGTCAAAAGACCTTCTGAAGTAGAGATGATCGCGATTCCAAGTCCGTTAAGAACTTTAGGAACATCTTCACGTTTAGAGTAAACACGAAGACCTGGTTTAGAAATACGTTTCAAGTTAGTGATAACACGTTCACCGTTTTGTCCGTATTTCAAGAATACGCGGATGATACCTTGTTTGTCATCTTCGATAACTTCAACATTTTTTACGAAACCTTCACGTTTAAGGATTTCAGCGATACCTTTTTTAATGTTTGATGCAGGTACTTCAAGTACTTCGTGCTTAGCTTGGTTAGCGTTACGAATACGTGTCAAGAAATCTGCAATTGGGTCAGTCATAACCATTTTAAATTTTCTCCTCTTACTAGTAGTTTGAATAATTCACTTGCTAGTTAATGATTGAGCTAGGCTCAGATTGTGTTAAATACATTCAAATTAGGTGAAACTAACTTAAATGTACCATGTTTTTTACCAAGAAGCTTTGGTAACACCTGGAATTTGACCTTTGTAAGCCAATTCACGGAAGCAAACACGGCAAAGTTTAAATTTGCGATAAACTGAGTGTGGACGTCCACAACGTTCGCAACGAGTGTAAGCTTGCGTAGAGAACTTCGCAGGGCGTTTGTTCTTAGCAATCATTGATTTTTTAGCCAATTTATTTACCTCCTAGATTATTTTGCAAAAGGCATTCCAAGGCCTTTAAGCAATTCACGACCTTCTTCGTCAGTGTTAGCAGTAGTTACGATAACGATATCCATACCACGTACTTTATCAACATCGTCGAAGTTGATTTCTGGGAAGATAAGTTGTTCTTTAACACCAAGTGTGTAGTTACCACGTCCATCAAATGATTTAGTTGGAACACCATGGAAGTCACGAACACGTGGAAGTGATACTGATACCAATTTATCCAAGAATTCGTACATGCGTTCACCACGAAGGGTAACTTTAGCACCGATCGCTACACCTTCACGAAGACGGAAGCCAGCGATTGATTTCTTAGCTTTAGTAATCAATGGTTTTTGACCTGAAATAAGTGCTAACTCAGCAGCAGCTTTTTCAAGAGTTTTAGCGTTGTTTACAGCTTCACCAACACCCATGTTGATAACGATTTTATCAACTTTTGGCACAGCCATAACTGAAGAATAGTTAAATTTTTCAGTCAAAGCTGGAATTACTTCGTTAGTGTATTTTTCTTTAAGACGGTTAGCCATTTAATACTTTCTCCTTTCCTTCGTGATTAGTCAAGCACTTCGCCTGATTTTTTGTTGTAACGAACTTTTTTGCCGTCAACAACTTTGTAACCTACACGTCCAGCTACACCGTTCTTGTCAAGGACTTGAACGTTTGAAGCGTGGATTGGTGCTTCTTTTTCCACGATAGCACCTTGAGGGTTTTCAGCTGATGGTTTTTGGTGTTTTTTGATGATTGCAACACCTTCAACAACAACTTTGTTTACTTTTGGAAGAGCTTTAAGAACTACTGCTTCAGTTCCTTTGTCTTTACCAGCAATAACGCGAACTTTATCGCCTTTTTTTACAAACATTTGAGTATTTCTCCTATTATTTCTTACGCCCTAATGGGCACCCTGAATATATCAGGGGACTAAGTTTGTGTTAATTCAGATTAAAGTACTTCTGGCGCCAAAGATACGATACGCATGTATCCACCTTCACGCAATTCACGTGCAACAGGGCCAAAGATACGAGTTCCACGAGGAGTTTTGTCATCGCGGATGATTACTGCAGCGTTGTCATCAAACTTGATGTATGAACCGTCTGGACGGCGAGCACCAGTTTTTGTACGAACGATAACAGCTTTAACAACATCACCTTTTTTAACAGCTCCACCTGGTGTAGCTTGTTTAACAGTTGCAACGATAACGTCGCCGATGTTAGCGAATTTACGTCCTGAACCACCAAGAACCTTGATAGTCAAGATTTCACGAGCACCGCTATTATCAGCAACTTTTAAGCGACTTTCTTGTTGAATCATTTCAATTGTCTCCTTTTAGTTTTATTAGATAATAACAGCTTCTTCCACAACTTCTACAAGACGGAAGCGTTTTGTAGCTGAAAGTGGGCGAGTTTCCATGATACGAACGATATCGCCTTCTTTAGCAACGTTGTTTTCATCATGTGCTTTGTATTTTTTAGAATAGTTGATACGTTTACCATAGACTGGGTGGTTACGTTTAGTTTCAACTACAACTGTGATTGTTTTATCCATCTTGTCAGATACTACGCGTCCAACAAGGGTTTTACGTTGATTACGTTCCATTATTAGAATTGCTCCTTTCCCAATCTATTATTTGATTTCAGATTGCACAGTTTTAACACGTGCAATTTGTTTTTTCACTTCGTTCAAACGGGCAGTTTGATCAAGTTGACCTGCTGCAGCTTGGAAACGAAGGTCGAAAAGTTCTTTCTTAAGTTCGTTTTCTTTTTTAGCAAGCTCTTCTTGAGACAAGCCACGAAGCTCAGCAACAAACTTTTTGATTTCTTCAAGTTTCATGTCTTCTCCTTATTCTGCTTCACGTTTCACGAATTTACATTTAACTGGCAATTTGTGGCTAGCAAGACGAAGCGCTTCACGTGCAACTTCTTCAGAAACACCTGCGATTTCGAACATTACTTTACCACGTTTAACTGGTGCTACCCAACCTTCAGGTGCCCCTTTACCAGAACCCATACGTACACCGATAGCTTTAGCAGTGTATGATTTGTGTGGGAAGATCTTGATCCAAACCTTACCACCACGTTTCATGTAACGAGTCATGGCAATACGAGCAGCCTCGATTTGACGGTTTGTGATCCAGTGGCTAGTTGTAGCTTGAAGACCGTATTCACCGAATGATACTTCTTTACCACCTTTAGCCTCACCGCGCATTTTTCCACGGAATTCACGACGGTGTTTAACACGTTTAGGTACTAACATTTGTTATTTGCCTCCTTTAGTGTTTTTACGAGCTGGAAGAACTTCTCCACGGTAGATCCAAACTTTAACACCAAGTTTACCGTAAGTTGTGTCAGCTTCTTCCCAAGCGTAATCGATATCAGCACGAAGTGTGTGAAGTGGAACTGTACCTTCAGAGTATCCTTCTGCACGGGCAATATCTGCACCGTTCAAACGACCTGATACTTGAGTTTTGATTCCTTTAGCTCCAGCACGCATTGCACGTTGGATAGCTTGTTTTTGTGCACGACGGAAAGCAACACGTTGCTCAAGTTGGCGAGCAATTGTTTCACCAACAAGGTGAGCGTCCAAATCAGGTTTCTTGATTTCAACGATGTTGATGTGTACTTGTTTTCCAGTCAATTTGTTAAGTTGAGCGCGAAGAGCGTCAACGTTTGATCCACCTTTACCGATAACCATACCTGGTTTTGCAGTGTGAAGTGAAACAATAACTTTGTTTACAGCACGTTCGATTTCAATAGTTGAAACTGAAGCGTCTGCAAGTTCTTTTTGAATGAATTTGCGGATTGCCAAATCTTCGTGAAGGTAATCTGCGTATTCTTTTTCAGCATACCATTTCGCATCCCAGTCACGGATGATCCCGACACGCATACCAATTGGATGTACTTTTTGACCCACGAGTTTACCTCCTTATTTTTCTGACACAACTACTGTTACGTGAGTTGTGCGTTTGTTGATTGGTGAAGCTGAACCTTTCGCACGTGGACGGAAACGTTTCATTGTTGGTCCTTCGTTTGCGAATGTTTCAGATACTACCAAGTTAGCTTTTTCCAAACCAAAGTTGTTTTCTGCGTTAGCGATAGCAGAGTTAAGAGTTTTCTCAACAATGCGAGCTGCTTTGTTTGGAGTGAATTTCAAGATTGCGATTGCATCAGCAACGTTCTTACCACGGATAAGATCAAGAACAAGACGTGTTTTACGAGGTGAAACACGCACTGTACGAGCCATTGCTTTAGCTGAAGTAATTTCTGCCATTGTGTCCTCCTCCTATTAACGACGTGTTTTCTTATCGTCAGCTGCGTGACCTTTGTAAGTACGAGTTGGTGCAAATTCACCAAGTTTGTGACCTACCATGTCTTCTTGGATGTAAACAGGAACGTGTTTACGTCCATCATAAACTGCGATAGTGTATCCGATGAAACTTGGGAAAATCGTTGAACGACGTGACCAAGTTTTAATTACTTTTTTCTTTTCGTCATTTGCTTGAGCTTCAACTTTTTTCATCAAATGCTCATCGACGAAAGGTCCTTTTTTAAGACTACGTCCCATTTTGTAGTTTTCTCCTTTAAATTGAATGTACCACAGCGGCTTGCACTAAGAAATGCTACCGAGTTGGCGGATGTTATGTGCTAAGCGACTAAATTATTTTTCGTTACGACGACGAACGATAAGTTTGTCAGATTTAGCTTTCTTGTTACGAGTTTTAAGACCAAGCGCAGGTTTACCCCATGGAGTAGATGGCGCTTTACGTCCAACTGGTGCTTTACCTTCACCACCACCGTGTGGGTGATCGTTAGGGTTCATTACAGAACCACGAACTGTTGGGCGAATACCTTTCCAGCGATTACGGCCGGCTTTACCAAGGTTGATAAGTGATTGTTGTTCGTTACCTACAGTACCGATAGTTGCACGACATGTACCAAGAACCATACGAACTTCACCTGATTGAAGACGAACAAGTACGTATTTACCTTCTTGACCCAAAACTTGAGCAGAAGCACCAGCGGCACGGATAAGTTCAGCACCTTTACCTGGTTGAAGCTCGATGTTGTGGATAACTGTACCAACTGGGATGTTTGCAAGTGGAAGAGCGTTACCAATCTTGATATCCGCATCTGGACCTGAAACGATACGTTGACCTACTTCAAGACCTTTAGGTGCGATGATGTAAGCTTTAACCCCGTCAGTGTAGTGTACAAGAGCGATGTTTGCAGTACGGTTTGGATCATACTCAATTGTTTTAACAACTGCTTCAACGCCATCTTTGTTACGTTTGAAGTCAATCAAACGGTAGTGACGTTTGTGTCCGCCACCTTGGTGACGTACAGTGATACGACCGTTGTTGTTACGACCAGCTTTGTTCTTAAGAGAAACAAGCAATGATTTTTCAGGAGTGCTTGTAGTGATTTCTGCGAAATCCAAAGAAGTCATGTTACGACGGCCATTTGTCGTTGGTTTATAAACTTTAATACCCACGTTAATTTCTCCTTTGATTATTCAGCTTCAGCTGCAAACAACTCGATTGCTTTAGAATCAGCTGTAAGAGTGATGATAGCTTTTTTAGTTTTTGAAGTGAAACCAGTGTAACGTCCAACACGTTTTTGTTTTGGTTTAACAGTTACAGTGTTCACGCTAGCAACTTTAACACCTTCAAATGCAGCTTCAACTGCTTGTTTGATCAAGAGTTTGTGTGCACGTGTATCAACTTCGAAAGTGTATTTTCCTGCTTCAAGAGCAATCATAGATTTCTCAGTGATAACAGGTTTTTTGATTACGTCATACAAATTCATTATGCAAGAACCTCCTCGATTGATGAGATAGCTTCTTTAGTAACAAGAAGTTTATCTGCGTTTACGATGTCAAGTACGCTTGCAGTTGCAGGAGTTGCAACAGTTACGTTTGCAAGGTTACGTGCTGAAAGTTCAGCGAATTTGTTTCCTTCTTCAACGATAACAAGTACTTTAGAATCGATGCTAAGAGCTGAAAGAACGTTTGCGAATTCAGCAGTTTTTGGAGCTGCAAATGAAAGAGCTTCAACTGCTACAAATTTATCTTCTGCAACTTTAGCTGAGTAAACAGATTTCAATGCAAGGCGACGAACTTTTTGTGGAAGTTTGTATCCGTAAGAACGTGGAGTTGGTCCGAAGACAACACCACCACCACGCCATTGTGGTGAGCGGATAGAACCTTGACGAGCACGTCCAGTCCCTTTTTGACGCCATGGTTTACGTCCACCACCTGATACTGCTGAACGGTTTTTAACCGCGTGAGTACCTTGGCGAAGGCTAGCACGTTGGCTGATTACGACATCAAATACTACTGATTCGTTTGGTTCGATACCGAAGATAGCGTCGTTAAGTTCAACTGTGCTAACTTCTTTACCAGTTTGGTCAAATAGTTTTACGTTTGCCATTTTTAACTGATTTCTCCTTTCTTATTATTTAGCAGCTTTAACTGCTGATTTGATAGTGATAAGAGATTTCTTAGCACCTGGTACGTTACCTTTGATAAGGATAACGTTTTTCTCTGGGATAACTTGTACAACTTCAAGATTTTGAATTGTCACACGGTTGCCACCCATACGTCCTGCCAAGTGTTTGTTTTTGAAAACACGGTTAGGCGCAACAGGTCCCATTGAACCTGGACGACGGTGATAACGAGAACCGTGAGCCATAGGTCCGCGTGATTGACCGTGGCGTTTGATAACACCTTGGAAACCTTTACCTTTTGAAGTACCAGTTACGTCAACAACATCTCCAGCTTCGAATGTGTCAACAGTGATTTCTGATCCAACTTCCAAGCCTTCAATGTTTTTGAATTCACGAATGAAGCGCTTAGGAGCTGTGTTAGCTTTCGCTACGTGGCCTTTGGCAGGTTTGTTGCTCAATACTTCGCGTTTGTCGTCAAAACCAACTTGAACTGCTTCGTAACCGTCTGTTTCAACAGTTTTAACTTGAAGCACAACGTTTGGAGTAGCTTCGATGACAGTAACAGGGATAAATTCACCTGCTTCAGTGAAGATTTGAGTCATTCCCACTTTTTTCCCTAAGATTCCTTTTGTCATGAGAAAATATTTCCTTTACTTTATTGTTTTTTCAAAAAGTTTTTTATGAGCGTTTTTTATGCTCAAAAAAGTTTTTAACGAGCGTTTTTTATGCTCATTGAATCAAACTTTAAATTAAAGTTTGATTTCTACGTTCACACCACTTGGAAGATCAAGTTTCATCAAAGCGTCAACTGTTTTTTGAGTTGGGTTGATGATGTCGATAAGACGTTTATGTGTACGCATTTCAAATTGTTCGCGAGAATCTTTATATTTGTGAGTCGCACGAATAATTGTGTAGAGACTACGTTCAGTTGGAAGTGGAACTGGTCCAGCAACTGTCGCACCTGTGCGAGTTGCAGTTTCTACGATTTTTTCAGCCGCTGTATCAAGCGTACGGTGTTCGTAAGCTTTCAAACGGATACGAATTTTTTTGTTTGCCATTTTTTCTCCTCTTTCGTCTATTTAAGATAATAGGCTAGCTCCTCAAGAAAACCAACACGGATTGCGTGGCAGTGCAACCAGGCGTGTCGCAACCTCTTGTATCATAGCTAAGCGCTGTATTTACAGCACCATAATATAATAACAAAAGAACCCACTCATTGCAAGGGATTTTTTAAGTTTTTTTCTTTTTTCTTTATTTTCTTTTTGACTAAACAAAAAAATCCACCTTCGATGGATTTTTTATCAACTTTCTTTAGTGTAGTCGTACCCCATGTGTTCATAGGCTTTAACCGTTGCAACACGTCCTGTTCGTGTTCGCATAATAAATCCTTTTTGAATTAGATAGGGTTCATACATATCTTCTACCGTTTCTCGCTCTTCAGCAATATTAACTGACAAGGTCCCTAGACCAACCGGTCCCCCACCATACATCTCAATCATGGTTCGGAGAATTTTTTGGTCGACATAATCTAGTCCTTCATGGTCCACATCCAACATAGTCAACGCCTTGTCTGCAATCTTATCATCAATGATGCCATCACCCATAATTTGTGCATAGTCTCTCACACGCTTAAGTAGGCGGTTAGCAATACGTGGCGTTCCACGACTACGACGTGCTAACTCTAGGGCAGCCTCAGGTGTTATAGTCATATCAAAGATTTCTGAAGTGCGTTCTATAATTTCCTTCAAATCTGGTAACTCATAATATTCCATATGACCATTAATCCCAAAACGAGCCCTCAATGGATTTGACAACATACCTGCTCGTGTGGTTGCACCCACTAAAGTGAACGGTGGTAACTCTAGGTGAACACTACGACTTGTTTCACCTGCACCAATCATGATATCGATGTAGTAATCTTCCATAGCACTATAAAGTACTTCTTCCACTGCCATAGGTATTCGATGAATCTCATCAATAAATAAGATATCACCTGGCTCCAAGTCATTGAGTATGGCAACCAAATCTCCAGCCTTCTCAATTGCTGGACCAGACGTCTGCTTTAAATTGACGCCCATCTCATTAGCTATCACAAAAGCCATGGTCGTTTTCCCTAAACCTGGAGGACCAAACAAAAGAGTATGATCCAATGCTTCATCACGAAGTTTAGCTGCCTCTATAAAAATCTTTAATTGGTCCTTAACCTTATCTTGACCAATATATTCCTTAAAGTACTGAGGACGAAGGGTACGCTCAACATACTCTTCATCTCCTAGTAAATCATTATCTAATATTCTTGCCATAGGCTTATTTTAGCACAAAACAAAAAATGCAGTCAAAATTTGTCCATAAAAAAGAAGACAAGACTTGCCTTCTCTTTTGATTATTTCTTACCACCCTTAACTGGTGCCTTATCAGCTTTCTCTATAGCTTCTTTAATTGTCTTAGTATAGAGTTTAGCACCACGGTTAATAGAGTCGCTATCAGATCCAAAGTGAACCCCATCTGTACCATTCCAGATAGAAATATTTTCTTTAGCCACTTGATACCAGTCAGCAACCGTCACAAAGTCGTATTTCTTAGCCATCTCTAACTCATACTTACGTAACTGAATCAAAGATTGGGCCTCATTACCAGATTTACTACCATTATATGGTGTCACAAAGATAATATGGTGACCCTTAGGTAAATTCTTGATGATTTTATTAATAACGCCTTTATAGTCGTCAATCTCATTAACACCACCAGCAATGACAACATCCTTAGCAAGAGCATTACTATCCGCGTAATCTTTAAGCAAATCATTGATTGTTGATAGGTTACGACTGACAACTGCATCTATAGCGACATTATCAATACTTGATTCCAGCTGATCTTTTGATCTAAGAGCTACGGAGTCCCCTAAAACTGTCACTCCCTTATTCACACCAAATGAAGTAGCCTGACTGTTTTCCGCATTGGTACGCGTTAATTTCATCTTAGTCTGAGCTTGCGACAAACCATTAGCTTCTAAATCTTTCTCGAAGTTTCCTACAGCTGGCGCAAAGAGAGAAATAAGCACTGTAATTAAAGTAAGACCACTAAAAACATAAAGCACAATATGTCGGTACGGCGTCAAGTCTAAATCTATTCCAAAGAGACTGGCCTTTCTTCCTGCAATAAATGGCTCTATTATATAGTAGGAAAGTGTTGCGAAAACAATTGACAGAATCGTTGTCAGAATGACTGCAATAATATTATTGGTCAATTGACTAAAGATAATATATAGTGGCCAGTGAAAAAGATAGACACTATAGCTAATCTCTGCCAAATAACTAATAAGAGCAGGCTCTGATTTTCCAGGCAATTTCTCATGAAGGACACGGGCAGAGTAAATCATAACAGCCGTGAACAAACTAGCTAAAACAAAACCAAATAGATAGGTAATGCGTTCCTCAAAATGGAGAACTAAGCCCAACAATACGAGCAAGGCAAAACTTCCTACCATATAAAGGACTGTCTTTTTCAGAGTCCAAAGGCGTATATTTTTCTTGAACCTAGCGGTCGTTTCATACACACCTGAAAGTGTCGCAAAAAGCGAACCTAGGAAAAACGGATAGGCATGCGTAATTGACGAGAAATATAAGCGAGAAAAACTATCAACAAAGAAAGCACTAATAAACATTGATAGGAAACTCACCATAAAGCAGGCAAGAGATACCATAAAGACTAGGCTTCTAAATTTATTTTGATGTTTAACACGCTTAGCTAAGAACCAAAGCAAGGCACCCCAAAGAATATAATAGTGAACCTCAATAGCCAGACTCCATGTATGGAGGTAAATATGCTGGTTAAACTGGTTCTCATAATTTCCCCCGGTCAAAATCTCATAATAGTTAGTTACAAAACCGATAACAGAGGTGATTTGACGTCCAATACCTGCAATAAAATCATTTCGAACCAAGAGTGCCAAAGGGGTGCAGATAAGAACCATCAACACAAGTGGTGGTACTATCCGGTAGAAGCGTCGTCGCATAAAACCAAGGTAATCAATGCGATGCGTCCTAGATACCTCATCAATCAAAAGTGCTGTAATCAAATACCCTGAGAAGGTAAAGAAGACATCAACACCGATGAAGCCCCCAGGAAGAATACTTGGGAAGAAATGATAAATCAGAACCAAAAGAAGTCCTGTCACACGAATATAAGAAAACCAGTTAATTCTCATCCTTTAAAAATCCCCTGTTTAAATTTTCCTTTGTAGGTAACCTTATTTTCAGTAGTCAATTTTCCTTGACCATCGGCTTGACCAGACTTGAACTCTCCTTGATAAATCCAACCCTCATGAGATTTGAAGGTTCCTTGACCATTAAAGGAACCATTCTTAAATTCTCCCGTATAGGTATCACCATTATCATAGGTCAAAGTTCCTTGACCATTCAATCGATGGTTCTGCATCTGACCTTTATAGGCAATCTTAGTCCCATCAATCTTGATAGAATGTTGCGTTTTTATAGTCACCAAAAACAAGGACAGGGCGCATAAAATAATAACCCCTACTGTAATACGCTCAAATTGATTTCGGTCAATATCAATATTTTTAAAATCAAAATCCTTTAGTTGTTTAAAATTCATTGTCTATCCTTAATCCACTGTAACCAGTCTCGACAACCTGCAGTTACCAATTTGTATGTTTCTTCAAAGTCACCTGTATACCATGGGTCCGGAACTCCACCAGGTCTGAAAAGCTTGATTTTATCGTCATAACGCCCTGCAGATATCTGTAGAAGATCCTCAACATTTGACTCATCCATTCCCACAACTAAATCAAAGAACTCAAAATCGGCCTGACTAATCTGTTGTGAGCCCTTGTAAGAGTCAAAAGAAATAGCATATTTCCTTAAAATCTTTTGGGTTCCTTGATGAACTGGATTTCCATGCTCCCATGAAGATGTCGCGCGACTTTCGATATGCAAAGACTTTTCTTGGTCCAGCTCTTTCATCACAAATTCTGCCATTGGGCTACGACAAATATTCCCCAGACAAACAAATACAATCTTCTTCATTATTCACCTCTTGCCCAAAACTATTAAGAGATATGCTCACTTATTTTCTTCGTCAAAATTATGAACACACTTTTAAATCATGAAAGTAGGTTCTCATTAATTTTCATTTAATCAATCCATATTATACCGAAAAACTAATCAAATAGAAAGGTTTCTTTCCTAATCATATCGAAAAATTAGTAACCTTTTTTAACAGTTGCAACATTCATATTAATCTATATGTTTAAGGCGTGAGAAAAGAGAACCTAGTTTCCTAGATTCTCCTTTTGTTGGCTTTAGATATTTGACCAAACACTTTCAAGGATGTTTGTTTGTTCACGTCCTGGTCCTACAGAGAAAGTAGAGATACGTACACCTACCAATTCACCAACACGACGAACATAATTACGAGCATTTTCAGGAAGCTCATCTAAACTACGACAACCTGTGATGTCTTCTTCCCAACCTGGCAATTCTTCATAGATTGGTTTACAACGTTTCAGTTGCTCAAGACTAGCTGGGTAGTGATCAATACGCTCACCATCAAGGTCATAAGCTACACAAATTTTTACAGTGTCAAGACCTGAGAGAACATCGATACAGTTCAAGCTGAGGTTTGTGATGCCTGATACACGACGACTATGGCGCATCACCACTGAGTCAAACCATCCTACACGACGTGGACGTCCTGTTGTTGTTCCATATTCATGACCAACTTCACGGATGCGTTCACCAACTTCATCAAATAACTCAGTTGGGAAAGGACCATCACCAACACGACTCGTATAGGCCTTACATACACCGACTACCTTATTAATTTTAGATGGACCAACACCAGAACCGATTGTAACACCACCCGCAACTGGGTTTGATGACGTTACAAATGGGTAAGTACCTTGGTCAATATCAAGCATAACCCCTTGAGCTCCTTCAAAGAGGACACGTTTACCTGCATCAAGAGCGTCATTCAAGATAACGGATGTATCTGTGACATATTGCTTAATTTGTTGTCCGTAAGCGTAGTATTCTTCAAAAATCTCATCGAATGATAATTCTTCAGCTTCATACATCTTACTGAAAAGACGGTTTTTCTCAGCTAAGTTCGTTTTCAAACGATCAGCAAAGATTTCTTTGTCCAAAAGGTCTGCAATACGAATACCTACACGCGCAGCCTTATCCATATAGGCAGGCCCAATACCTTTGTTAGTTGTACCAATCTTATTATCACCTTTAGCAGCTTCTTGCAGTTGATCAAGTTTAATATGGTACGGCAAGATAACGTGCGCACGGTCAGAAATACGAAGGCTCTCTGTTGACACACCTTCGGCATGAAGATATTCCAACTCTTTGACAAGTGATTTAGGATTGACCACTACACCGTTCCCGATAACAGAGATTTTCTCTGGGAAGAAAATACCTGATGGAATCAAGTGCAATTTAAATTTCTTACCATCGATAACAATCGTGTGACCTGCATTGTCTCCACCTTGATAACGTGCGATCACTTCGGCATCTTGACTTAGGAAATCTGTAATTTTCCCTTTACCTTCATCACCCCACTGGGTGCCCACAACAACTACTGATGTCATATTATTTTGATAACGGACAGCTCCACCTTTACGAGGCTGTCCCCACCTTTCTTGAAAAACTTCACGGTGGGAATTTCACCCACAAGTTTCGCGTTACAGTTTATTATAGCAGAAAAAAGGCTATTTGTTCAACGTTGAAAGCGCTTCTTACAAAATATTCTGACAGTTATAGCTAAGATTGCAACTCGTTATTTACGATCTCTTTTTTATCCTTACATCTTATATAGAACTACCAGCTATTTTATGACCAAATAATTCTACTAGCTATTTAACCTGCTTCATATAATGATTTAACTGCCTTTGATTCTTTAAAATAATTGTCTTATCAGAATAATTTTTAACAACTACATTATATTGCTCGACATATTTTTTAGAACGTCCGTCTAATAAAATCCATTTCACAAATGCAAAATCAAATTTTTCATTACAGTCTTCTGCCATGCTAGGACGTGTCTTTCCCCTATATGTTAAATAGCGCCTAAATGCCCGATAGAGACAATTAACTCTGTTAAAGTTGAAATAGACAATACAGTCAGCTTCCCTCATCCGTTCTTCATAAAGACAGGCCGAGTAATTCCCTTCAATAATCCAATCACGTTGTAGCATAAATGTTGATATATCGTCAGTCATTTCATCAACTGTTCGCTCTTGCCAATTTGATGTGAAATGAATTTTATCTAAATGAAGAACCTCACAATTGTAGTGTTGACCTAAAAAGTTTGCCAAAGTAGACTTTCCAGAGCCGCTATAGCCAATGATTGCAATTTTCAACACAGGTCTCCTTTTTCAATTCTGTTTCCTGACTAATATCATAACACAAAGCATATATCTTAGAAGGAATTATCATTTGGAACAACTCTCGTTTGGACAAACAAGCACGTAAAGTTCTGTTTAAAGTGAGTTCTTTCTTAGAAAAATAAAAAAAGAGACCTACAATCAAGTCTCTTTTCGATATTAAACTGCCCCCTACATGGATTTGTAAGAACTTTTCATATTGAAAATAAACAAAAATGTTGAAATATAGCTGATTTTAGGGAAATACTTTTAGGTATTTTCAATGTCAGGATTTAAAAATGGGGCAAAAGCGGGGCAAAAACGAATGACTCGTATTTTGTTTGAAAACCTATAATACCTAATGATTATGCTATTCTAGATATATAGTTTTGTTATAAATAAATGTCAGTGCGAGATCAAATTGGAGAATAAAATGGAAAAACAAATTTCTACGTAGAATGGAATGCGAAAAAGTGATAATTAAAGAGACGAAAAAGCTGAGAATATGATTTCCCAGCTTTTTTGAATGCGATAGAAATAGCAACTAGACTATTTACGAAAGGCCTCAATAATGTAGGTGAAGCCAGTAACTAAAAATGAAAAGGCAATGACATAAACGACAAAGACACCTGTAGCCACTGGATTGAACAGAATCACTAGACCTAGTAAAAATTCAAGCAAGGCTACCCACATGATATTGCTACCAATAATAGGGAAAATCAATCTTAGACGATTGCCTTTAAAGAAAGCAATAATGGCTTCTACAATTAACCAAATTCCTACAATGGTCGGAATGACGACCGGCAGGGTCACAAAGCCATAAGCAACGAGGTAAAGAGCTAAGAGAAGACTAACAAATCCTTGGAAAAGATAAACAGGTGAGCGAAGCTCTTTTGGTGCAGAGAAATAGCCTAAAATAGCTGCTATAGAAGAAACCAGTAAACCAAATGAAATCCACCAGCTGTAAGCAACAAGATTAGCTACTGGGTTTGTAAATAGGAAAAGTCCTAAAAGGACAAAAACAACTCCTGCAAGGAATAGCAGTAAACGATTAGAAAATTTCATTTCAATACCCCCTATATAGTATAGTTTCTAATAAAACTATTGTACTTATTTTTATAGAAAATATCAATAAAATAAATAAACAATTTGGAAGTTTCAGTCTGACTTACAAAAAGAAAAGGAGTTTTCACTCCTTTTCACAGATTGAAGACAAAGTCCTTATAAAAGTGTCTTCTAAAGATTTTAACTTCAATCTGAAGCGAGGTTATCCTCGCTTTTTCTATTTATCAAACAATTCCTTATTTTCAATTAAGAGTTCTAGTGGAGATTTATCCCTTGCTTCAATAAAACCAGGTTCATATTGGTTATGAAGTGTTCTTTTCTGAGAAGTTGGATCAATATACAACTCATCTCCATCTTCTGTGTATAGTTGGTTGCCTCTTGTTAAGTAAAGTAAATCCTCTAAGTACTGTCCATCAGTTTCTAGAAAATCTTCGATGTATTTGACAGCTTTTAAAATCTCACTTACTTTATCAGAGTATTCATTAGATTCAAGAACACTCTTTTCTAACTCAATCTCTTTACTAGTTCCAAATAGTTGGGTTGGAGTTGCATTAAAATATTCTGCTATCTTATCCAAATTTGCAAAGGTAGGATAGCTTTTTTGTTTTTCGTAATCAGAGATGGACTGTTTACCGATTCCTAAATCTTCCGCAAGTTGAGTTTGACTTACTCCTTTTTCTATGCGTAGTCGTGCCAAATTGGGTCCAAAATTTTGAATAATAAAGGTCATGATAAACTCCTATGTTGTATTTTAAACTTATTCTATCACCTATAAACTTACAAATCAAGTTTTTAGTTGACTACTCAAAATATTTTTTATAAAATATATTTATAACTTACAAATAAGTTATAAACGATACAAATAACTCATATGTTTAGGAATAGTGAGTGAGGAGGAATTTGAGGACGAGACTATGACTATGACTATGACTGATGACTATTCGAAGCCTTGGAGCTAGAAATTGTGTGGACAAGGGCAAGGGACGAGCCTGACGGGAAGTCAGGCGAAGTCCTGCAGGCTGCCGTCCAGACAATTTCTAGCCAAGCAAAAGCTGGCTATTCTAACAGCCAGCAAAAAGGTACACTTAGGACAACGTCCAAAGAACGACGGAACGATCAAACGTTGATTTGACGGTGTTTCTGAGGCCTAAAAAATCTAAAAGAAGGGGGGACAATTTTGTTGGTTTCTATACAAGATTTAAGAAGCATTCAAGAACGATGTGAAATAGGAGAATTAGTACAGAGGTTAGATGTCAGTATTGATAGATTAACGGTTATCTGGGATACAGACACTGGTTCCCTAAGACGAATTTTCAAAAATCTGAAACAGGCAATAAGTACAAGAGTTGACTCATTTGAAATACATGATAACGTGCGAGATGATGTCTTTACTTTAGCTAAGGATTTTAATGAGTATGATTCAATCAATATTATATTTTTCCAATTATCCACTTATGGAGGTGAACAATTGATTCGAATTGATTTCAATCCTAATACTTTAAAAGAATTTGATGGAATGAAAGTTTGGAGGCAATTAATGTACTTTGCCAGATTGAATTCATTGACGGTACGTTTGTCTCGTTTTGATTTGGCATTTGACATTTTCAACAGGCCTGAAATCGTTAATTTGCAACATATTAAAGGTGGTGTTACCCATAAGGTCTTCTATGGTCGAGGGGGCGAATTAGAGACGAAATATTGGGGTTCTAGCGGTAGTAATGTACAAGTTAGGTTATATGATAAGAACAAAGAAATCATTGCTCACAAGCGCGAAGAGAAGCTAGATTTGGGTGTAAATCCGTTTTGGTGGAGATTGGAGTTCCAACTCAGAACCAAAGCGATTGGTGAGGAGATGGTCCAAGATATTATGAATCGACTTGATAATTTCGGATTTTATAAGCTAGATCATATTCGAGTGGAGCAAAGAGCATTTACAATTATCTTTCTCAACAATCCTGAACTGTTGTCATTGGCTTTTCCAAATTTAAAATCAGATAGCATCAAAAAGAAAAAAACAAGAGTCCGCAAACTATTGAGAGAAGAAACGAACCAATTTGCGGAAGAATTAAAAGAAGTATTAATACAGAATCTCCCTAAATTAAATACAGAATTACAACTGCTTGTAGGCGAGTTTCTGAATTTAGAAAATAAATAAGGAGGATAACTATGGATCATAATTTAATTAGTAACAAAGAATTAATTGAAATGGGCTATCGCCCTCACACTGCAAATGATATTATCCATCAGGCAAGAGAATTACTTGTATCACGAGGTTATACATTTTATAATCGTAAACGTTTGATGGTTGTTCCAAAAAGTGTTGTAAATGAGATTCTAGGAACAGAGGTGGCGTAATATGGCAAGTGTTCGTTATCGAAAGCGAGGAGATAGTAACTTATGGACCTATGAAATTCGTAACGAAGGAAAAACTGTTGCTCATAATAGCGGTTTTAAAACAAAAAAACTTGCAGAGTCAGAAGCTGAGCCGATTCTGCAAGAACTTCGTTTAGGGAAAAGAATTTCTAGAGATATTTCTCTTGTCGATCTCTATCAAGAATGGCTTGAACTAAAAATTCTACCGAGTAGTAGGTCGGAAGAGACAAAGAAAAAATATCTTCTCCGTAAAAACACAATTGAAAGATTATTTGGAAATAAAAAAGTCACTCAAATTCGTGCGAGTGAATACCAAAGAATAATGAATAAGTATGGTCAAACAGTTGGTAGAAATTTTCTTGGTAGATTGAATACTGGAATTCATCAGAGCATCCAAATGGCAATTGCTGACAAAGTTCTAATAGATGATTTTACACAACATGTCGAGTTGTTTTCATCCAAAGAACAACAGATGACAGAAGAGAAATATTTACATACAGAAAAGGACTATCTGGATTTACTTTTAGCAGTAAAGAGAAAATTCGATTACCAACGTTCAATTGTTCCTTATATCGTCTATTTTCTATTAAAAACAGGCATGAGGTTTGGAGAGTTAGTAGCGTTAACTTGGAATGAGGTTGATTTTGACAGAGGATTGTTAAAAACATACAGGAGGTATAATACTCTCTCTCATAAGTTTGTTCCACCAAAAAATAAAACGTCTATTCGGATGGTTCCAATAGACGAAGAGTGTATCAAAATTTTGCGCCTTTTACAAACGGAGCAAGAAAGATCAAACATGGAGTTAGGAATCAAAAATCGATATCGAATGATCTTTCAACATTTTGGATATATTCATTCAGTTCCAGATATTGCAAGCGTCAATAAAGCTTTGAGTGTTCTCTTAAATGAGTTGGACATTTATCCAATTATCACGACAAAAGGAGCACGTCACACCTATGGAAGCTACCTCTGGCACAAAGGTTTTGACCTTGGAGTTATTGCAAAAATTCTAGGACATAGAGATATTTCAATGTTAGTAGAAGTATATGGACACACTTTAGAAGAGAAAATTTTTGAGGAATTTAATCAAATCAGAGATATCTGGAGAGATTGCTCATAAAAAAATGTGGGGCAAATGATGGGGCAAATGCTCTTAAGACAAGCAAAAAAGCCTTGGTTATCAAGGCTTTTACTGTTGAAGTTTGATGCCCCCTACAGGGCTCGAACCTGTGACCCATGGATTAAGAGTCCACTGCTCTACCAACTGAGCTAAGGAGGCTGGATGCTGTATTGGTACCGATGATCCACGGTTTGTATTGAACCCGCGACGTAAAAAAGCAGGTGGGCGACTCGCTACTAACTTCAGTTGCTTCTGGGTGAGCCAGCCTGCACACTGTTAATAGACCTCTGTCTCCCGATAATACAAAAATTAGTCGGTCAACACTTATATGTGGATTCGTATACCACAGCAATTTCTATGTTTTTATAATACCACTTTTGAAAATTATTGCAAGAGGAAAAATCAAATTTTTTGCAATCGTTTTCGTTGATTCCTCTCGTATTACCTAGATAACTTATCAATCCGTTCTTTATTAGCTCCAAGAGCTCTTTCATATTTCCCGGTTTCATTGGGTTGGAAATAATTCACACCTCTTAATTTATCTGGAAGGTATTGTTGCTTGACCCACTTTTCGGGATAAGCATGGGGATACTTGTAATCTTGTGCATTGCCCAGTTCCTTGCTTCCAGCATAGTGTCCATCTCTCAAATGACGAGGAATCGGTAAATTTCCTGATTTTCTAAGGTCTGCCAAGGCAGCATCCATAGCCATATAAGCCGAATTCGACTTAGGAGATAAAGCTAAGTCAACAACTACATTGGCTATCAAAATACGCGCCTCTGGGAAACCTACTTTCTGTGCAGCTTCCAAAGCTGTAACAGTGTGAACTTGCGCATCAGGATTAGCTAAACCAATATCCTCGTATGCAATCACAGTCAAGCGCCGCGCTAGACTAGGGAGATCTCCTGCTTCAACCAAACGCGCTGCATAATGAAGACTGGCATTAACATCAGAGCCTCGAATAGATTTTTGCAAAGCAGAGAGCACATCATAGTGTCCATCACCGTCTTTATCCATGGTGATATAGCTACGTTGTAAACTATTTTCCACTGTATCTAAAGTAATATGGCGAAGCCCATCTTCTGAAGCTGGCGTCGACATGACAGCTAGATCCAACGAATTATAAGCTGAACGTAAATCACCATTAGTAGCCGTAGCAATAAAATCTAGAGCATCATCATCTAACTGGACATCAAAGTCAAAACCACGCTCCTTGTCCTCTAAAACACCTAGGATAGCTTCCTTAATATCCTCGTTAGAGAGTGGTTCCAACTCAAATATTTGTACACGACTACGGATGGCTGGTGTTACAGAAAAAAACGGATTCTCCGTTGTAGCCCCAATCATGATAATATTACCATTCTCTAAGAGTGGTAATAAAAAGTCTTGTTTAGCTTTATCTAAACGATGAATCTCATCTAGGAGCAGAACTAAGCCACCTGAAAATTTAGCCTCTTCCGCAATTTCCTGCAGGCGTTTCTTGCTATCAACTGTAGCATTAAAGGTTCTAAAAGCAAATTTTGTTGTTCCTGCAATAGCACTAGCTATTGAGGTCTTCCCGATTCCTGGTGGCCCGTAGAGAATCATTGACGATAGCATATTCGCTTCTACCATACGGCGAATAATTTTACCTTCACCAACCAGATGCTTCTGACCAATCACCTCTGAAATTGTACGTGGACGCATGCGTAGAGCAAGATTATCTGGCATCTTCTCTCCTTTTTTAACTGATTTTTTCTTATTATAATAAGCATATACTATTTTGTTACAAAAAGAAA
The DNA here is from genome assembly GCF_001556505.1 of Streptococcus sp. CCH8-H5. NCBI lineage: Bacteria > Bacillati > Bacillota > Bacilli > Lactobacillales > Streptococcaceae > Streptococcus > Streptococcus sp. CCH8-H5. Next base: position 113,033 of record NZ_LSIZ01000107.1, read on the forward strand.
TCATAAATAGTTCTTGTCAAACCTAAATTCTTATGATAGAATGTTTTGGTATGTGGTGCTAGCACATCCGTAATAAATTCTACCTAGGAGGAAAACACGAAATGGCTAAAGTATGTTACTTTACAGGACGTAAAACTGTTTCTGGAAACAACCGTTCACACGCTATGAACAAAACTAAACGTGCCGTTAAACCTAACCTTCAAAAAGTTACTATCCTTGTTGATGGTAAACCTAAAAAAGTTTGGGCTTCAGCTCGTGCGCTTAAATCTGGTAAAGTTGAACGCGTTTAATCTTATTGGATATTAAGAGAGATGACTTTAGTCGTCTCTTTTTTTATTCATCGTCTTTCCCTTTTGGGTATACTTATGTTATAATAAAGAACTAACAGATAATTCTTATAGAAAGAAGGTGTCAGTATGGGATTTACAGATGAAACTGTTCGTTTCAACCTAGACGACGGTAGCAAAGATGAAATCAGTAATACTTTGACAAATGTCTACCGTTCGTTGGCTGAGAAAGGTTATAATCCTATCAACCAAATCGTCGGTTATGTTCTGAGCGGTGACCCTGCTTATGTTCCGCGTTATAATGACGCCCGTAACCAGATTCGTAAATACGAACGTGATGAAATCGTTGAAGAACTCGTTCGCTATTATCTTAAAGGAAATGGAATTGACCTCTAATGCGAGTAATGGGACTTGATGTTGGCTCAAAAACAGTAGGAGTTGCGATTAGTGACCCCCTCGGTTTTACGGCCCAAGGCGTTGAAATTATCAAAATTGACGAGGAGGCTGAAGAGTTTGGTTTCGACCGACTAGGCGAGCTCGTTAAAGAATATAAGGTAGAAAAATTTGTTGTTGGTCTTCCTAAAAACATGAATAACACTGAAGGACCACGTGTTGAGGCAAGCAAAGCCTATGGTGACAAAATCAAGGAAATCTTTGGAATTCCTGTAGATTACCAAGACGAGCGCTTGACAACTGTTCAAGCCGAGCGTATGTTAGTTGAACAAGCAGATGTCAGCCGTGGAAAACGTAAAAAAGTTATTGATAAATTAGCTGCCCAACTTATTCTACAAAACTACCTCGATCGAATGTTTTAAGAAAGTGTAATAGAGACCTAATAGTCAAGTGACAATCTAGTAAACTGACAAGCAAATATACTAGATTTTCCTCACTATTCAGCGCTCTCTTCAAAAAGGAGAACAATATGTCACACAATCACGACCACAACCATGATCATGAAGTCATCACTTTAGTAGACGAACAAGGAAATGAAACACTTTTTGAAATCTTGTTGACTATTGATGGACGCGAAGAATTTGGTAAAAACTATGTTCTTTTAGTACCAGCTGGTGCTGAAGAAGATGCTAATGGAGAAATCGAAATACAAGCATACTCATTCACTGAAAATGAAGACGGTACTGAAGGCGACCTTCAACCAATCCCTGAAGATTCAGATGCTGAATGGGATATGATCGAAGAAGTTTTCAATAGCTTTATCGACGAAAACTAAAAATATTCAATGCCATAGGCAAAGAAATGGCTTGTTAAAAGAGATTGGGATATTGTATCTCAGTCTCTTTTTAGATATTTTTTATTAAATGTAAGAAATTAGAGGAAAATTGACTAAATGGTATTATCTGATATACTTTAAATAAGACAATTAGGAGGCAAGACCCTTCTATTTATAACTTTCCAAATATCAACAAAGGAGTTTAATTGTGAGTCCATACAACGAAGACAATACTGTAGATTCAAGTGGCTACCAAGGTTATCATCGAAGCCACCATCGATCTCATACACAAGATAGTCAATCCGAAAAGATTGAAGTGACAATTCAAGGACATACCGAAGAATCAGATTCTTCTCAAATAGAGAAAAAAACTAAGATCTCACTTCCATGGAAGCATAAAGGTCATATCCTGATTTTCAGTTTGATCTTAAGTATTTTTAGTATAGCAGTTCCCTGCTTTACAGACTTTGCCAATAATATACAGTCTCAAAACCTTTATATTGCAAAAATGTTTGCCAATGGTAGCTTACCTTACTCTGACTTTTTTGCGACAGGTGGATTCTTTTATTACCTCCTGGTTTCTCTGGCTTTCCGTTTAGGATCAACGCTTTGGCTAATTCCTATACAATTCCTCGCCTACTATCTTTCTGGTAGTTACCTTTACAAGACTGTCATGCACATGACAAGTAAGAAGGAAATTGCCACTCTAATTAGTATTATTTTCTATGTCACTAATGGAACACTTGGTTTTGGTGGGCTTTACCCTATCCAATTTGCTATGCCTTTTGTCCTAGGTGCAATCTTCTTCTTAACTCGTTACTTTGCGGGTCATAGTCGTGACGAAGCCTTTATTCTTTACGGCTTTGCTGGTACTGCGGGAGCTCTTTTTGAAGCTCGAACTCTTATTTTCTGGATATTGTCACTTGTGACAATCTTCGTTTACAACCTTGTCAACAAGCACTTTGCTCGTGGTTTTTATCAAGTTCTTTGTATTGTTTTTGGTAATATTCTAGTATTGTATCTATGTCTTTACTTTATCCTTAATTTACAAATTACATCGGACTATATTAACCAAGTTTTGGTTTACAACTTTACACAACTCGCTGTAGAAAAAAATGACTTTCTACTTACACTAGCCTATCAAAGCTTTGCTGTTTTAGGCTCTGGGTTACTTATTGGTGCACTTACTACAAGCAACCACCTTCTTGGCGAGGCTAAAGATAAGAGCATCAAGTGGGTACTGCTCCTTAGTTTTATCTTTACAGTGGTTTACAGCTTATTCTCTCAAAGCTTTGGACTTTACAGTATGCTCAATATCGTACCTTATGGTCTAGTCTTAACAGCACTTTCTTTAGATGATGCTATTAAAAAGAGAGCAGAGCGAACTTCTCACCGACGTCGTAATGGTAACCAGATTCACACACTTAAAGTTTTTGGTATCTTCCTTAGTCGTAATTACTTCTTACCTATTGCAGTCTTTGCATTCGCTTTTGCGATGCCAATCATTATGTTCCTATTTAATTTAGGGAATAATACTGAGCGTAGTACTGTTGCAAATTACCTCGCTAAAAATACCAAAAAAGATGAAACTATCTACGTTTACGATTCCTCAGCAAAAATTTATTTGGAAAGCGGTCGTAAAGCAGCCTCACAATTTGTTCTTCCAGAACTTAACACAGCTAAATCTAGTCATCAGAAAGCTCTCTCAGATACTATTATCCAAGATTCAGCACAATATATCGTTGTCCAACAGGATACACAACTACCTTCTGATGTTAAATCTACACTTTCAAAAAACTATAAAAAAGCCCCTGTAAAAGGCGTTGAACGATACACTGTTTACGTCCTAAAATAGGTCAAAAAATCAATATATAGTGGTTGAGATAAAAATATACCACAATATATTGATTTTTTTTTGCCTAGTGCTATAATTAGTAACGAGGTGATTTTTAGATGATTACATTAGAAAAAGAAAAGGTTACAATCAACCCTGATATCAAAGTCATCAAACGTGATGGTCGTATGGTTGTCTTTGATTCAAGTAAAATATATGAAGCTATTCTCAAAGCGAGTGAAGCTATTACACCTATCACACCCTTAATTGAAGCAAAATTGGAGGGAATTGCCAACCGTATTGTTGCTGAAATTAATGACCGCTTCACTCAAAATATCAAAATATATGAAATCCAAAGCATAGTAGAGCACGAGTTACTCGAAGCTAACGAATATGCTATTGCTCAAGAATATATCAACTATCGTACCCAACGTGATTTTGAGCGTTCTCAGGCTACTGACATCAATTTCACCATCAGTAAACTTGTTAATAAAGATCAAGCTGTTGTTCATGAAAATGCTAATAAAGATAGCGACCTTTACAATACACAACGTGATTTAACCGCAGGAATTGTCGGAAAGTCTGTAGGACTTAAGATGCTTCCGCCACACGTGGCAAATGCTCATCAAAAAGGAGATATCCATTTCCACGATTTAGACTACAGCCCCTACACACCTATGACCAACTGTTGTTTGATTGACTTCAAAGGCATGTTGGCAAATGGTTTTAAAATTGGTAACGCTGAAGTTGAAAGTCCTAAATCCATTCAAACTGCAACAGCACAAATTTCACAAATCATCGCAAATGTTGCCTCTAGTCAATATGGTGGCTGTACTGCAGACCGTATCGATGAATTTTTAGCTCCTTACGCAGAACTTAACTACAAAAAACACTTAGATGATGCTAAAGAGTGGGTGGCTGAAGAAAAACGTGAAGATTATGCACGCGCTAAAACTCGTAAAGATATCTACGATGCTATGCAATCTCTTGAATATGAGATTAATACGCTTTTCACTTCAAATGGACAGACTCCCTTTACCTCTCTAGGTTTCGGTTTGGGAACAAGCTGGTTTGAGCGTGAAATCCAAAAGGCTATCCTACAAGTTCGTATTTTAGGACTTGGCTCCGAACACCGTACAGCTATTTTCCCTAAACTGATTTTTACCTTAAAACGTGGACTTAACTTAGAGCCTAGCTCACCTAACTACGATATTAAGCAACTAGCTCTTGAATGTGCAACAAAGCGTATGTACCCGGATGTCCTATCATATGACAAAGTCATTGAATTGACGGGTTCCTTCAAGGCTCCTATGGGATGTCGTTCCTTCCTACAGGGGTGGAAGGATGAAAATGGTGTTGAAGTTAATTCTGGACGAATGAATCTGGGGGTTGTAACCCTTAATCTTCCTCGAATTGCCCTAGAATCTAAGGGAGACCAAGATAAATTTTGGGAAATTTTTGAAGAAAGAATGGGAATTGCCAAAGATGCACTCGTCTATCGAGTTGAACGTGTCAAAGAAGCTACACCTGCTAATGCGCCTATACTTTATCAGTATGGGGCCTTTGGCCAACGTCTAGGTAAATTCGACAATGTAGATCAACTCTTCAAACATCGCCGTGCAACCGTATCACTTGGTTATATTGGGCTTTATGAAGTAGCATCTGTTTTTTATGGTAGTGACTGGGAGACAAATCTAGAAGCCAAGGCATTTACTTTAAATATCGTAAAAGCTATGAAAAATGCTTGTGAAGGTTGGTCTGACGAATATGATTATCATTTCTCTGTTTATTCAACACCATCAGAAAGTTTGACTGATCGCTTCTGTCGTTTGGATACCGAAAAATTCGGTGTCGTGACTGATATCACAGATAAAGAATATTACACCAACTCTTTCCACTACGATGTTCGTAAAAATCCAACACCATTTGAAAAATTAGAATTCGAAAAAGCTTACCCAGAAGCTGGCGCAACTGGTGGATTCATCCATTATTGTGAATATCCAGTCCTCCAGCAAAACCCTAAAGCACTCGAAGCTGTCTGGGACTTTGCTTATGACCGTGTCGGTTATCTTGGAACGAATACTCCAATAGATAAATGCTACAAGTGTGACTTTGAAGGGGACTTCACCCCAACAGAACGTGGATTCATGTGTCCTAACTGTGGCAACACAGATCCTAAAACAGTTGATGTTGTCAAACGTACTTGCGGTTATCTAGGAAATCCACAGGCACGCCCAATGGTTAAAGGACGCCACAAAGAAATCTCAGCTCGAGTCAAACACATGAACGGTTCAACCATAAAATATGAAGGTAAACACCTTTAATACGACCTAGAATACATTATAATAAACTAGAAGCAGCTGGATGATACCTTCCAACTGCTTTGCTTATTTCATTTTTAGAAAGGAATATTATGGGAAAATATCAATTAGATTATAAAGGTATGCAACAAGTGGAACGTTACCACGAAAAAAATGCAACCGTCAAAAATGATAAAAAAGCACGTGTCCAAGCCCTTTTGAAAAAAGCTGGAAAGAAGAAGTAATATGATTTTACGCCGTCCAAGTCAAACAGATAAAGAAGCTATCTTAGAGATGATGGCTGAATTTGAAAGGGAGCAAGCTGCTCATGATGGTGGATTTTGGAACGCCTACAATTTTGTTTATGAAGAGTGGCTAGAAGAAAATCTTCAAGCGGAAGCGGGACTCAATATTCCTGAAAACTGGGTTCCTGCTATCCAGCTAGTTAGTTTTGACGAAGCAGGCCAGGCTCTTGGCTTTCTCAACCTTCGTCTCCGATTAAATGACTACTTACTAGAAAAAGGGGGCCATATCGGCTACTCTATCCGTCCATCCGAACGAGGAAAGGGTTATGCGAAAGAATCTCTCCGTCAAGGCTTACAAATAGCTAAAGAAAAGAATATTCATCGTGTTCTGGTCACTTGTAGTATCAAGAATCCTGCTAGCCGAGCTGTTATATTAGCCAACGGTGGTCAGTTGGAGGACATTCGCCATGAAACTGAGCGCTATTGGATAGATTTGGAGTAGAATCATGACATGGAATACACCAAAACCACAGGAATGGAAGTCTGAAGAGCTTAGCCTAGGACGCATTATTGACTACAAAGCTTTTAATTTCGTTGATGGTGAAGGCGTACGTAACTCCCTTTACGTCTCTGGTTGCATGTTTCATTGCGAGGGATGCTATAACGCTGCCACTTGGTCCTTTAAGGCAGGAATTCCCTATACTAAAGAACTTGAAGAACAAATCATGAGGGATCTAGCTCAACCTTACGTACAAGGTCTCACGCTACTTGGTGGTGAACCCTTCCTAAACACAGGAATTCTCATTCCCTTAGTCAAACGCATTCGTAAGGAACTCCCGGAAAAAGATATCTGGTCTTGGACTGGGTATACTTGGGAGGAGTTGATGCTTGAAACCCCTGATAAACTAGAACTTCTTCAACTCGTTGATATTCTCGTTGACGGCCGCTTTGACATCACTAAAAAGAATCTTATGCTCCAGTTTCGAGGATCATCTAATCAACGTATTATTGATGTCAAAAAATCTCTTGATCAAGGAGCAGTCGTTATTTGGGACAAACTAAATGACGGTCAAACTAACTATGAACAAGTTGATCGTAAAGATATGCTATAAGAAAAAGTCTGAGTTGATAACTCAGACTTTTTTAGACGATTTTAACAAAAACTAGCTCATTGTTAGAGGATAAATCCTCACGATAGTTAAAATCATCAAAAGACAATTTTCGTAAAGCATTAATCGTTTGACAATTCTCCTCCATAACAGCTGTCAAAAAAGCCCCTCTTGCCTTTTTGGAGATCGTAGAGTGAGTCTTAAGAACCCCATTGCGGTCTTCCATAAAGCTAACCGTGAATAACTGCTTACGAAGAGTTGGACTAAAAACATCCTCAAATTCACTTGAAAGTAAAGAAACAACTGGAGCTTGACTCTCCTCTAGAAATTGGTCATATTCAGCACGCCAATAGTTTTTTAAGGACTGACCATTAACCTTGATCTTCGTATGAAAATCATGACGATGTTCTTGAATCGGATAAAAAGCGGGAATAATCCCATAAAAGGAAGATGTGATGAATACTTGTTGGCCTAAGAAATCTTTTTCATATGTGGATAAGTCACTACGTTTGATGTGACGATACATCAGTCCATTAAAAAGCTCGACAGCCGGATAGTTCTTCGCTTCTCCAGACAAAATCGCAGCCCAGCGCTGCTTCTCTTTCTCAGCCTGCTCAGGCTTTATTTTATAAGCTGTGGACAATTCATCTGTGGATAATTTTGCCATTTCAGTTAGGATAGCCGCACTCTTTTCAGATAATTTTTGAGACGGAACTTCCTTACTGGCCTTCATTTCTTTTGCGGTTGGAATTAAAAATCTAATCATACTGATATTGTAAAGTCAAGCAAGCATTTCGTCAAGAATTCTATCCAACAAAAAAGAAGCTAACGTTCGTCAACTTTCTTTTTTTGTTAGTCATCTAAATCAACAAAACGACCTAGAATATGTACATTTTCTGCAATGGAGACAAAAGCTTTAGGGTCTGCTTTTCTCATATAATGCTTGAAGTCAGTATACTCTTCACGCGTAATAATCGCCAATAATACGGCTTTCTTTTCGTGATTATATGTTCCTTCCGCATCATTAATCAACGTTACTCCACGGTGGAGTTTCTTCTGGATCATTCGTACAACTGGATCTGGATTACTTGTAACAATCATAGCCTGCATTTTCTTTTGTTTAGTGAAAATCGCATCCGTTACTCGACTAGAAACAAAAATCGTAACCATTGAATAGAGAGCGTATTTCCAACCAAAAAGAATGCCCGCAAAAACCATGATAATCCCATTGACAATCAAGGAGATATTACCAACATCACGGCCTGTTTTCTTACGAATAGTGAGGCTAACGATATCCGTCCCTCCGCTAGAGATACGAGATTTTAAACCGAAACCAATCCCTGTTCCCATGACCAAACCACCAAAGATAGCATTGATCAAAGGATCCTCTGTCAAGGTTACATGTGGCATCACCTGAATAAAAAGGGAACTCATCGTTACTGTAATGAAGGTAAAGATAGTAAATTTATGGCCAATCTTATACCAAGCCAAAATCAAGAGAGGGATATTAATCGCGTAGAAAGTCAATGATACTGGTATCTCAAAGCCCAAAGTTCTAACACTCAATGCCGATAAAACCTGTGCCAAACCTGTCGCTCCACTGGAGTAAACATGTCCAGGTTGAAAAAAGAAATTAACGGCGATTGACGATAAGAGCCCATAAAGTAAAGACGCTGAGACTTTTTCAGTATACTTTTCACGGGAAATACTACGAACAGCCTGCAAAACGCCCATTCTCTTCGCAGACTTTTTCGCTACAAATTTAACATGTTTATGAAGAGGTGCTTTATTCATTTTCTAAATCTACATGAAGGGCAAGTTCTTCCAACTGTTTATCAGCCACAAGACTTGGAGCCTGAGTCATAGGATCTGATGCTTTATTATTTTTAGGGAAGGCAATCACTTCACGGATATTATCTTTACCTGCAAGAAGCATAACAAAACGGTCAAGACCGATAGCCAAACCACCATGTGGTGGGAAACCATAGTCCATAGCTTCAAGAAGGAATCCAAATTGCTCGTAGGCTGATTCTTCAGAGAAGCCAAGGGCTTTCAACATACGTTCCTGTAGGTCTTTATGATTGATACGTAGACTACCCCCACCAAGCTCATAACCATTCAAGACAATATCATAAGCCACAGCACGAACCTTGGAAAGATCACCTTCAAGCTCTGCTACAGAATCTTCTGTTGGCAAAGTAAATGGGTGGTGAGCAGACATATAGCGTCCTTCTTCTTCAGACCACTCAAACATTGGCCAATCGACAACCCAAAGGAAGTTGAACTTAGTATTGTCAATCATGTCAAGTTCTTTAGCAATCTGATTACGCAAAGCACCAAGTGTGTTATTAGCGATTTCAAGAGTATCTGCTACAAAAAGAACTAGATCATTCTCTTCAAGGTGTAAAGCATCTGTCAACTTTTCTTCAATACTTGTCAAGAATTTAGCAACTGGACCAGCTAGAGCTCCGTCAGTCATCTTAACCCAAGCAAGACCTTTAGCGCCAAATTGTTTGGCAAACTCTGTCAACTTGTCAATGCTTTTACGTGAGTATTTGTCTGCATTTCCTTTGACAACAATTGCCTTAACAGCTGGTGCCTCAGCAAACACTTTGAAGTCTACCCCCTTGACAACCTCTGTCAAGTCTTGTAAAAGCATGTCAAAGCGTGTATCTGGCTTGTCAGAACCATAGTTATTCATGGCATCATCATAAGACATACGTGGAAATGGTAGTGTAACTTCAATACCTTTAGTTTCTTTCATGACTTTAGCAATCAACCCTTCAGTAATATCTTGGATTTCTTGCTCATTAAGGAATGAGGTTTCCAAGTCAACTTGTGTAAACTCAGGTTGACGATCTCCACGCAAATCTTCATCACGGAAACACTTAACAATTTGATAATAACGGTCAAAACCAGCATTCATTAATAATTGTTTAGTGATTTGGGGACTTTGCGGAAGAGCATAAAAGTGGCCTTGGCTAACACGGCTTGGAACCAAGTAATCACGAGCACCTTCTGGTGTAGATTTTGTCAACATTGGTGTTTCAACATCGATAAATTCCAAGTCATCAAGATAATTACGGATGGCGTGAGTTACCTTTGCACGGAGCTTAAAGTTTTCCAACATCTCTGGACGACGAAGATCCAAGTAGCGGTAACGCATACGTGTATCATCACTAGCCTCAACACCATCTTTGATTTCAAATGGTGTTGTTTTGGCAGTATTAAGGATTTTAAGGTCTTCAACTTTAAGTTCGACAGCACCTGTAGGCAAGTTATCATTAGCTTGTTCACGCGCTTCAACAGTTCCTGTTACTTCAATAACAAATTCGCTACGCAAGCTCTCAGCTGTTTCAACCACAGTTGCATCCGCATTCTCAGGGTTAACAACCAACTGCATCAAACCTTCACGGTCACGAAGATCGATGAAAATCAAACCTCCAAGGTTACGACGGCGAGATACCCAACCTTTCAAAGTAATAGTAGTTCCGATGTGTTCACTACGAACACGTCCGGCATACATAGAACGTTCCATAAATACACTTCTTTCGTTAATTTTTTAGTCTTAACTATTATAGCAAAAAGCCCATCAAAACCCCACCCATTTCAGGTTAGAATTTTAATAGACTTTCTTTTTTATCAAACTATTTGCCAAATTGTTTCAACAAATCACTAGTATCCACGTAATCTTCAGCAAACTCTTCAAAATCTTCAAAACGATAATCAGCTGTTTCTAAGTCAAGTAAACTATTCCAGCGGAAACCGTAAACATCTTCAATGATAACACTAAGTTCATCAGTTTCCTCGTCTACCTGCCATCCCAAATAACGTTCCTGAGTTTCAAAACTCAAGACTACATCTTGACAATCTTGACGCCAAACTTGACCAAGTAATTGCTGACACATCGCATGATCACTTGCAGGCTCATCATTAAACCAAGTAATGTCATGTTTATCAAGAAAGGCAATCAACTGCCAAAACTGTTGTTGGAAACGAATGGGCATACTGCGATCAAAAGCCAAACTGAACTTTTCACTCCGTTTGAGCATATCAACTATACTAACCATATGCCCCCTACTTTTCTAACTGTTCGAGGACTGCTGCAAAGTTTTTAGTTAGCTCTTCGAAACTTACAGTAACTTCCTCACGAGTAGCATTATTTTTGACATTGACCTGACCTGACTCCACTTCACTCTCACCTAATGTGATAACCGTCTTGGCCTTGAAGGTATCTGCTGACTTAAATTGCGCCTTAATCTTACGTCCAAGGTAATCACGTTCAGCCTTAAATCCTTGATAGCGGATAGCTTGAACTAACTCAAGAGCTTTGCCATTGGCACCTGAACCAAGTACTGCAATGTAAACATCCAGACTTTCTTCCACCGGAAGCTCAATACCTTGTTTATCAAGAACCAAAAGTAAGCGTTCTAAACCAAGTCCAAAACCAAAACCAGCTGTTTCTGGACCACCGAAGTATTCAACCAAACTATCATAACGACCACCTGCACAGATTGTCAATTCAGACTTATCAATAGTGGTAATAAATTCAAAAATCGTGTGATTATAGTAATCAAGACCACGTACCATATTAGTATCAATCACGTAAGGAATGTTAAGACTATCGAGCATGGTACGTACTTCGTCAAAGTGCGCTTGACTTTCTTCATCTAAATAATCAAGGATAGAGGGAGCATTTTCAACTGCAACCTTATCTTCTTTTTCTTTTGAATCGAGTACTCGCAAAGGATTTTCATCCAAACGGCGTTGACTATCTTTTGACAAACTTTCACGCATCGGTGTCAAGTAGTCAATCAAGGCCTGACGATAAGCCAGACGACTCTCAGTATTTCCAAGGCTATTCAAATGAAGGGTAACATCCTTAATGCCAAGCGTATTAAAGAGTTGGTAGGCCATAGCAATGGTTTCAACATCTGTTGCAGGATTTTTTGATCCAAAGCACTCTACACCTAGTTGGTGGAACTCGCGCAAGCGTCCTGCTTGAGGACGTTCATAACGGAACATTGATCCAATATAATAAACTTTAACAGGTTTTTGGACCTCTGGCGCAAAGAGTTTGTTTTCTACATAAGAGCGTACAACCGGTGCTGTTCCTTCTGGACGAAGTGTAATATGACGGTCTCCCTTATCATGAAAATCATACATTTCCTTAGTAACGATGTCAGTTGTATCACCTACTGAACGTGAAATGACCTCGTAATGTTCAAACATAGGTGTACGAATTTCACCATAATTGTATTTCTTAAATGTTTCACGTGCAACATTTTCTACGTACTGCCATTTGGCACTATCCGCAGGTAAAATATCCTGCGTTCCCTTAGGTTTTTGAAGTTTCATAATGATGATACAGGCCTCAGATAGACCTGCCCTCCTTTTCCGTTATTACAGATATAATCACTCTATTCTATCATAATTTATATAGCTTTTGGGAAATGGTGGAGGATTTTTCAACGTAAGAAAGAAACAGACCTCTCGGCCTGCCACAATCATTAATCTTCCTTATAAAGAATGAAGGTCACAATGAAAGATACCACAACAGAAATTACAAGACCTGCAATAGCTGTGTAAAAATATTTAAGTGTATCTTCACCGATATACGCTGCAATCGTCAAGATACCCGGGGAACCACCCGCAAAATTTCTCGCACCTAAAATACCAAAGAAGAAGCTACCTACTCCCCCTGCAACAATAAATCCTATAAGGGCTGCTTTATTTTGCAAAGTTACCCCATAAAGAGCCGGTTCCGTAATCCCACAAATCGCAGTAATCCCAGCAGATGAAGCTAGAGCTTTTTTATTGGTATCCTTAGTTTTTAAAGCAATAGCAAGAGCTGCTCCACCCTGAGCCACATTTGAAGCCAAAGCACCTGGACCTAAAATCAAAAGTGTTACGATTGCAGTGATCAAGGTCGTAATCATAGGCACCAAGAAAAATTTAACAGCCTTTGGTGAAATTTTAATTGCAAAGTGCTCCACGTAACTCATAAACCAAACTGCCAAAATAACAGGAATAACCGTTGATGAGTAAGAAGTTAATGTAAGGGGAATACTAAAGAAATAGACGCCATGACCTGATTCCTTGGCAGTTGTCACAATCTGCGTAAAAGTTGGGTGTAATAAAATAGCACCAATCAACATCCCCAATTGAGCGGTTGTCTTAAACTATCGAGCTGCTGAAGCACCTAAAAATACAGGTAAAAAATAAAATCCAGCATCACCAATAAAATTAAGAACTTGATCGTTAACATCATCTACAGCTGCTACCTTAAAGACAACCAAAAGAGACAAAACGGCTTTGGTCATCCCTGCTGCTGTAATTACCGGTAAGATTGGTGTGAAAATCCCAGAAATAAGGGCTAAAAAGCTTTGAAGAGGAGTTCTGTCTTGTTTTTCCGATGATTCCTTAGACACTTCATCTAGGTCTAATAAGCCTTCTAAAGCACGGTATACATTTGGTACATCACTCCCAACAACAACTTGATACTGGCCACCACTCTTAGCCAAACTCACAATACCTTAGATAGTTTGAACAACTTTATCATCAGCTTTAGAATCATCTGCTAAGGTAAAACATAAACGTTTAGCACAGTTTACAAGATTCTGAACTTTCTCCTTTCCTCCTACAGCATCTAAAATCTTCTGTCCTGTCTCTTTATAGTTCATGACACTTCCTTTCTATACTCATAAAAATAGAGAACAAGCTGAGCCTGTCCTCTACATTTTTCTATTATGACCAAACTTTATCAGTAATTGTTTTAATCAATTGTAATTTATTCCACTCGTCTTGCTCAGTCAAGATATTGCCTTCTTCAGTTGATGCAAAACCACATTGAGTTGATATACCAAGGTTCTTAAGTGGTACAAGCTCAGCCGCTTCATGGATACGAGCGATGGCAGCATCTACATCTTCCAAAGCTGGATCCTTAGAAGTAATCACACCAAGCACCAATTCAACATGATCACGGTTATTCCAAATCGTTGGAAGTGGTGCGAAGCTACCTGAACGCGCATCATCGTATTCCAAGAAGAAGATATCATAATTCAATTTCCCAAGATATTTAGCTACTGAATCATAGCCACCTTCAAAAAGATAAGTTGATTTAAAGTTTCCACGACAAATATGAGTAGCCAAAGTCAAATCTTCTGGAAGACCTTCCAAGACTTTATTGATAGTGTATACATCATCCTCAGCAATTTTTGCCAACTCAGCTGTTTTCTCAGGATTATTTTTTTCATTCTCAAACTGTTGAATCAAATAACCCCAAGTCGTATCATCCAACTGTACATAACGTGCACCCAAATCGTAGAAATGTTGGATGGTATCATGGTAAGCTTTTGCCAAATCATCAAGAAAATCTGTCCATGAATCATAGTAATCTGCATAAAGATCACTACGGTGGTCACGGTTAATGATGAGTGATGGACTTGGAATAGTTACTTTTGGAGTAATTCCTTCAGGAGTCACTGATTTAAGATATTCAAAGTCACGATAGAAAGGATGATTAGGATTTTCGGCAATTTTACCATTGATACGAACGTTGGTAGTACGTGTCTTAGCTCCATGGAATTTATATGAATCTTCTTGTTGGTAAGCTTCAAAACCAGTTAGGTTCCATAGGAAATCAAGGTGCCACCAAGAACGACCAAATTCACCATCAGAAACTACTTGAAGACCATTTTCTACCTCATGATGAACCAATTCCTTAACCAATTCATCTTGTACTTTCAACAATTCTTCTTGCGAAATCTCACCATTGGCAAATTTTTCACGTGCTTCTTTTAAAGCTTGTGGACGAAGGTAAGAACCAACATGATCAAAATGATAATGAACTTTACTCATAGTTATTTACTCCTTTTTATGCTTTCACTTAATGTAATAATAAGCCTATTCTAGCACTTGCTGTTATAGCTGTGAAATATGTATTTGTTATCTCATGATATAGTTTTTAACTATATCATTTCTTGGAAAGTTTTTTGTCAAGTAACTTTACTTTACAAAAAAGATATGTTATTCTGTTATAGTTGATTTAAAATCAAGAACATAAATATTAATTCGGAGGAAATAAAGAAATGGCAGTACCTGCACGTCACACTTCAAAAGCGAAGAAAAACAAACGTCGTACACACTACAAATTGACTGCTCCATCAGTACAATTTGACGAAACAACTGGAGATTACTCACGTTCACACCGTGTATCACTTAAAGGATACTACAAAGGACGTAAAATCGCTAAAGCTAACGCAGCTAAATAATAGAAGGGAGATACCATGCGCGTAAATATTACACTTGAACACAAAGAATCTGGTGAACGCTTGTACCTTACTTCAAAAAACAAACGTAACACTCCAGACCGTCTTCAATTGAAAAAATACTCACCAAAATTGCGTAAACACGTAATCTTTACTGAAGTTAAGTAGACATTCAGTACACGTCAGCTGGTGTGAAAAACCTTGATTTTAAGCGATTATTGAAATTTTAAATTTCAATAGATTGCGATAAAAATCAGCCGAATGACTACATTTTTGACTACATTTTTTGTGAAATAAATACAAAATTTCGGATATATAATAAAAGCTCTCTAATAAATTGATTAGAGGGCTTTTATTGTCTTGTTTTCTAGCATCTGTTCCCTGTCGACATTACTATTAATAATTCTATAATCAAAAACACCAAAAATCTCCTCTAAACTGTTCTTTATCTCTTTATGGACATAATCACTTAATGGAGTATTTTTACTAATATTTCTTGAGAATAAAAGATTTGAGAAAGCACTCTCATGAGTAGAAATATCTTTAGGAACTCTATTTAACAAATTGTAACTTCGTATTATTTCATCATATACTCCTTCATAATTCTTAAACGAATCACTATGAGATACTTCAACTAAATTTTTATCTCCTGAATATGCTACGTGATAATATCCTATCCACGGATTACTTTCATCATCTTTGTAAGTGATAAGTAATTTGTACGGCATATCTTGAAACTTTGAAAAACATCTATAAATTTTAGGAAAGTTATATTTCACCATTTCCAGATAACTCACTTCAGCGAAATTAAAAAATGTTTCAACTATTTCTATTTTTCTTTTCGTAGAATATAAGTTCATTGTTAAGCCATTTGATTCTGAATATTCTCTATCACGACCAGGTATGATAGAACTCCTATAATCCACACCAGAGTGTAGTAGAATAGATAGCAATTTATTTAAACTAAACAACTCTACTCCTTCCGATGTTGTATAGCTTAAAACTTCCGGACAATCTTCAAGGGCTTCATCTATCCTTTTTCTAACCTCTTTACTCATCAAAGAAATTTCATCAATATCTTTAAGCCAAGATAACCTATCTATGGTTTCTTTTAAAAGTTCACATAAAATATAGTTACTTGCTGGTAATGATTGTTTTTCTAATATATCTTGCAAATTAGTTTTAATAAGCTCTACTGCAATTTTTCGCCCACTATCCCCTATAAATCCTGATAACTCCAAGTTTATATAATGCGTAACCATCCCAGTGGTTTTTAAAAATATTGTAGCTTGATATTCTTGACTCAGTAGATTAGAGCTAACAACTTTTACATCTGGGACACTTTTATCCACGATATCAAACCAATAATAAAGACTATTTTCTACTATACTTCCAGTAATCCCGATTTTAGAATCCACTTGATTTTCTGTTATAAATGGTTCAAACTGCTCAGATATAGGATGAAAATAATTCTCTACTATAAATGAATAAGTTTTATGAATTTCTGATAAAATTCGTTCCACATGATTCTCTATGGAAAAATCAGTTATTCCATTATTTCTCAACAAATCATTTTTAGAATTAACACATTCAATATAGAGAGGTAGGTTATGCTGTAGAACAAAATCTAAAAAATTGTCCTGTTCATTAATAGTAGAAAATAATCCTGAGATAAAAACGACTACCTCTTGCCATTCTTCATTATAGATAAGCTTCTCAAGAAGTTCAGTATCGGATGAAATCATCAGGTTATTTGTAATATAGTATGCCGCAGTAAACTCCCTAAATAGTTTATGAGAAAAAGTAATTCTATCTGAAGTATCAAAAATTCCAAAATTTATGAAATAATCAATTAGATTTCTTTTATTAGGTGTAGAAACTGGATAAGCACTTATTATTTTATCTACTTCGCTATATGTAAAACTAGATTGATTAAAATTCTCATAAGAAAATTTGCCAAAAAGATTTAATGTTTCATGTAGGGACAATTCTGAATAACTATTTTTGTATCGATAATTCTTTTCAAAATACTCTGTAAAAATTTGGGTTCTATTGAGCAACTCCTTATTTTGTCTATCAACCAAAATAGTTTTACCAATTTTATACAGTAAGGGATTTCTAAATAACTCAAGATATGATGGAGGAAGATTACTATACCATCCAAGTCTAATTAAATCTCTTTGAATTATACTATCAACTAGGTTCGTTAGTCGGAAGCTCTTATCTTCTCCGAGTTCATGCTTATATCGATTATTTCGTGTTGTGAAAAAGAAAAAATTTTGATTATATTGTGTCATTAATTGATTTGCTTCAGAAAAAAATTTCAATCTCTTTTTCTCATCAATAATATCATCAATGCCGTCGAAGAACATTGCCAATTTATTATTAACAAATAGTTGATTAATAGCTTCTTTAGAATTTCCTTCACAGAAAGGGGCCATTTTCGACTGAATAATATCGAATAATGTTACTAAACCATCCTCATACTCTATTAATGGAACATAAACAGGAATTAGTTGATAATCAGAATATTTTGCACATAATTGATTTATAAGCTTAAAGGTTTCAAAAGTTTTTCCAAATCCTGCTTCTCCAATTAATACAACTTTATGATGTTGTAAAAGGATATCTAATGAATCTCTCTCTTTACCCCCTTCTGTATCTTGAAATAGATAACGTTCAAAATAGTCGGACTGAACAAAAGAATCACCTGATGTTGTTAATAGGGTTTCAATATAGGAGCGTGTTCTAAAATTTCCACTTACAATCTGTTTTAATAATGAATTATTATCATCCACTATTTCTGTTAAGTACTGCAACTGCCTTTCTATACCATCAACAATTTCCTTAATAGTCCGACATAGTACCTGTGATTCCGAGGTGCTTATTTTATTAAGTTGTTTAAATATGATTTCAAAATATTTTTGAATAATCTGCTTTAACTCAATATTATATAATATATACTTAGGGTGTTTTTCAACAAACAAATTCATGTAAAAATCTACTGATTGATTTATTGTTTTCGATTGTAAAACATCTTGGTTAAGAAAATTTTTTATTATTTTTTCAAGAACATTCTGTTCAATTAAAAATCTATCAAAATCTAGATAATATTCCCTGTCTCCATATTGTTTTAATATTAACACTTCAACTTCGTTCTTTAGCCCTTTTATAACGAATCTTAATTTTATTTTACCTATAAGTCCATTAAAGTAATTTCCTAGTTGCTCTACTAATAGATTTTCCATTAATGATAAAATAACTACCATATACGAAATCCTTTCATATTTGAATTATAACATAAGGATAGAATTCTCTTCTCGTTTAATTCATATTTAAAATGTCATCTAGATTACATTCAAGTACATCACATAATTTTTCTCATTGTTCCATTCAGTACAAGATATTTTCTTGATTTGTGGTTAAAAGAAGGTTGAGAGTTCGACTAGCTACATTAGGAGATTTCTAAACTGAGAAATTTGGACATACAAAAGACTCTAGCTTAAATGCTAGAATCTTTTTTTATAGTCAATGGTGGTAAATTGTTTTCAAGTAATATTTGATTACAATCCTCCACAGTATAGTCGGAAGAACTCAAAATCATAAGATTATAGAGCATATCTTCATCCGTAGATAATGAGCGCAAACTTCTACCAGCCCGCTTTAATAATTCATCACTCAGTTGAAAATGAAGTGACATGGCTATACATAACGCTACAACAGTTTGAACAGATGGTTCTTTGATGTGATTGTTTTGAAGTTTAGAAATATATTCTACAGATAATAGGGATAAGTTCGATAGAGACTGATTGGTCAATTTTCGATACTTCCTTAGATAATTTAACGCACTACCAAAATCATACGGTAATTCCCTTAAGGCTTGACTCAACTCCGAACTTAATTCACTTAGTAACCGTGCTCTAGACTCTATGTCTAAATTCCTATCATTAGCTGGATACTTGAAAGATGGAGTGATACTCAGTTCAGCTGAATTATTCAAAACATTGATAAATGTTACTCTTGAATAGCTTTGATTATGATTTATTTTTTCAAAAACAAGACAACACTCATCCATATGTGTTCGAGCATAGTAGGTCATCTTAGGAATATCATCTTCAGATAAAACTACATATTTTGGTTCGTTTAAACAAATATGAGAGTCAATATAGATTAGCCCACCTTCTGTTAATCTATTTTTAACGGATTGATGTTCTAAAAGTAATTTTGACAAATCCTTTAGCCCTATTGAAAATGTTTGGTCAACTCCTAGAAAACCTTTTTGCCAAGAATGAGCTGGAACATAGCGACCATCAACATAATTAAATGCTCCTCTAGCCTCTTCTATCCCGAATTCTGCCAAGCGTTTTTGAGCTGCTATAATAGTCACCCCAAAATAATTCGCTGTGGCTTTAATTAAATCTTCAATGATATCAATCATTGAGTTCACAGGTTTATTTTCTTTTAATTCAGCATACTTAGCTTTGACAAACTGCTGGGTCATCACTTTAGGCATCATGAGTTTAGGGGCAAGGCTATGTACTTGCCATTCCATCCAATCTTTCTCATCAGCTTCCTCAGTTGTTGAAATTTGGGTTACGCTGTCAGCAGAGCCCTTCTCTAGTTCTACTGAATATCTGTGTAAAATCCAATGTAAGCACTCATGAATAATAGTATTATTAACTGTCCCTGATGGTCTTATTTTTTCCAAATTACCATCGATAACAATTGTCCCCTCGGATATTCCTCTCTCTGTGTCGTCCTCAAAATAAATCCTTCCAAAAATGGAGGTGTCAGGGTTAATTTCTACAAATTCAACTCTGAGCCCCAACGTTTGAGCTAATGCATAAGGATTGATTTGCATGGGTGATTGAAGAGATTCTGGGTAATATAATGCTAGAATTGCTTCTGCGGTTTTGTCTAACTCATTTTTCCATAAAAAAGGTACTAGTTTATCTGTAAAAGGATGTTCAAAAAGGCTTAGTTCACCTTTCTTATATGGGGTGACTTTATGAATTTGAAAACCATGAAGCCCATCTTCTACACGTGCCGTACAAGAAACACGTAACCATCGATTTTTCTTTTGACTAGATGATGTTTTATAAAGCTCAAACCACACAACATCCGCATATATGTTTAAGATTACGTCAATATCAATTAAATCATCATCTCTATTTCCCGCATAAACATATTTAATCTCACTGAACTCAACATAAATTGACCCTGATACTCCATTCCTTAAAAGCCCCAAACTAAGTGCGTTTTGTACAAAGTAATCAGTCCCTGCTATAGACACCTCATCAAAGTAATGCTCTTTTACATAATTTGTAATTGAAGCCATATATCCTCCTAGGTATCAATTTGTAGACTTTTTAAAGTTCTCAGCTTGTCCAAGTACTTGCTCAAAGACTTCATCATTCCATTGCGGTGGGTACCCGTTTTCGTAGAGTAATATCGTTAAATCCATGTTCAGCTGACTCTTAATGTCCTCACGACTTGACCAGTCTGCATACTGAGCTTTGTCATCAACCAATTCTTTAATAGCTTTAGCTAGGTCAATACATTTTTCATCAGCATATTCAAATTCATGTTCATCACGAACCTTGATAAGAATGTCATAAAAGGCTTTTTCTTCATAAGAAATTCCTAAATCTTTGAACGAATCCATATCAATTTGAAGGTCTTTCAAAATCTTCATGATTTCATCCGAAAGGCTATTGATGAAATCTGCTGTCACCTCAGAAATAAAGATTTGACTATCTCTGTTATTATAGGCTTCAACAACTCTATCTAGTCTCTCTGAAAATTCAATGGCTTTAACCTGATTAGTTCCGCCGTACTGGTCAATGGCACGTTTTAACAACCTAAGCAGGGCATTAAATTTGGTGATTGGCATTTCTAAAGCATCCAGTTCATCTAGGAAACTTTCATCAAACAGCTCTTGCTTATCATTATTAACAATATCCTCTACACCCGTTGAAGCTATCGCATTCTCAATCATTTGTTGAACATGCTTGTTCATCATTTCAGCATCGGGTGCATTGCCTTTGGTCTGTTTATAAATAATTGAGCGGATTGCCATGTAAAATTGAGCTTTCTCTGTTTCCTCATCTGTGAGCTCTCCAGAAGGAAATACAATCTCATAAGCAGACTTCATTCGACGTGACAGGTACATAAAACGTACTTCCATGTCGTGAAGTCTTTGAACGTACTCTGCCCCTCTGTTAAGACAAAGCAATCTCTCTGCAGGCGTACCATGATAGAAGTCTGAAGCATCAAAATTAACCAGCAATTCATCAATTAAACTCAACTGATTTCTAAAGATTTTCAAGGTAATCTCCAGTTCATCAATCGGACTTTCTTGCTCACCACCATAGGTTTTGATGGCTTCTAACATGGCTCTCTTGATTCCGATATAGTCAACTACCAAACCATGGTCTTTCCCTTCAAAGACGCGATTTACACGGGAAATCGTCTGAATGAGGGTATGTTTTTGAAGGGGTTTATCAATGTACATAACGGCAAGGGATGGTACGTCAAACCCAGTAATCCACATATCCACTACAATAACAATTTGAAAGTTTGAATCATTGTTTTTAAATTGAGCGTCTAACATCTTACGGTGTTTAGCATCTCCCAATAAATCATACATCTCCTTGACATCATCTTGGCTACGAGTTGCAACTATATTGACTTTAGGAAGAGATTCTAACTTCTCTAGTTCCTGCGGTGATAAGTCCTCACGCTCTGTTTTCTTCGCAATGAACCATTCTGGACGAACTGATTTTATAGCTTGGTAAACGTTAAAAGCATGTTCACGGTTCGAACAAACAACCATGGCTTTTTGAACAATCTCAGGTTTCTCACTAACTACCTTTTCATAGTGTTCAACAATATCATCAGCTACTTTTCGGATTCGGTCTGGGTGATTTAAAATTTGTGTCACCTTAGACATGGTACGTTTACTTGCCTCTATCTGCTCAATATTGGCACCTTGTTCCTCAACTTCTTTGTAATAGTTGTCAATCTCAGCAACCTGTTCTTCATTCGTGATAACACGCGCTAGACGTGGTTCATAGGAAATACGAACCGTAATGCCGTCATCTGTTGATTCCTTCATTGTGTAAGATTCAACCACTTCACCAAAAACATGGATAGTCTCATCAATTGGTGTTCCTGTAAAACCAGCATAAGTCGCATTTGGAAATGAGTCCCTCAGATACTTTGCAAAGCCGTAAGAAGTTTCAACGCCAGCCTCTGTGTACTTCAGCTTAGAACCTACATTGGTCTGTGTACGGTGTGCCTCATCTGAAATACAGATGATATTTGTCCGTTCCGAAAGCAGTCCTGTCGCCTCTTCAAATTTTTGAATCGTGGTAATGTAAACACCACCACTTTCATTGATAGATAACTCTTGCTTAAGTTCTGCTCGACTTCCAATCGTTTTAACTTTTTCTGTTTTCAGGTAACGTTTTGACCCTTCAAAAAGTTTACTAGTCTGGTCGCTTAAATCCTCACGGTCAACCAAAATAATCACCGTTGGAGATTTGAAGGTTTCTCGGTCATGTGTAGCTAGCAAGCGTGACAAGAAAAGCATGGTATTGGTCTTACCTGAACCAGTCGCACCAAAGTAAGTACCTCCTTTGCCGTCTCCATAAGGTTTTAAATGCAATTTGATATTTTCCAACATCTTTTTGGCTGCAAAAAACTGAGGATAGCGTGTCACGATAGCTGTATCCTTCTTATCAGAATCAGGATAGTAGATGAAATCTCGTAAAATAGCCACCACTCTATCTTTGGCAAAAGCTCCATGAATCATGGTCAAAAGAGCAGAGATACCGTTAGATACCTTCTCATCATCATTTGCCTTATTCCATGAATAGTAGTATTCATAAGGAGTGAAGATAGAACCCAACTTGGTATTAGCTCCATCAGAAATAACTGACAAGAAAGCATACTTCATCAGAGATGGAATATCCCTATTGTAGCGAATGGTAATCTGCTTCCAAGCGTCATAGACAGTTGTTGTCTCCTGAATGGCTGTTTTAAACTCAAAAATAGCAACAGGGATCCCATTGATAAAGAGAATCAGGTCAGGTCGGCGCTCACGTACATCTTGAACCGTGTATTGATTAACGACTTTAAAAATGTTATTTTCTGGATTCTCAAAATCAATATATTCAATATGAATCGGTGCTAGCGCTGAGTCATTACGAACTAAGTTAAAACCCTCATTTACTAGATAAAACGCTTCACGGTTCCCCATATAAAGTGGAGTATTAGGGACATATTTAATTTTATTGATGACCTTTTCAAGTTCTGTAGCGGTTAGATTTGAATAGCGCTGGCTCAGAAACTCCCTCATATCTTCTTCCAGTAGAATCTCATCATACTTGCGATGAAGTTTATCGCCATTGATATAGTCATAGCCTTGTTCTTGAAATAGCTCAATAATGGCTTCTTCAAGTTGAGCTTCGGTAAATTTAGGCATTCGCATTCGCCTCCTTTATCGCTCCAGCAATCAAAATAGGACAAATATCCTTAATCTGCTGTTTAAGTCTTTCATTGATTTGTTTACGCTCAAGATAAACGTTATATAATTGAGCAATAGAATTTTGGATTTCTATATTAGGCACTGGGATTTTAACATCGCATAAGCTGTCCCATGAAAACAGTTCCTGAGATGAACCCCAAGACATAAATCTCACTAATCTATCAAATTCTGCTCTTTTGAAAAAGGCAAATAAGAAGTCTGGATTGAGTTGCTTAAGCTTGTTGTCTATTATATTGAATGAATTATAGTTCCATGTGACAATTACTGGTTCATCAAGTTTATTTATAGCTAGCACTAACATATCCCGTCCATCAGTTCGACTATTATATGCGAAGAAATTTTCAGGAATAACCAAAAATTTGGACAAGTCAGTTTTAGATATATCTGCTTTTGTGAGAATAAACTCCTTCTTATTAGAAATCCCTCTCACATGTTCCTTATTTAATTTTTTATCAATGTTACGTAACTCATTTTTTTCAATAAAATTACCTAACTTCTTATACAATGAACTGTCTTTCTTGAGTTTATCAAAATAACCATCACAAACCAATTTTAAATCTTCTAGTCCAGTTTCATATGACTTTTGATTGTCAAGCATGGATTTATATACTGCAACATACTTTTCCTGAATCTCGAGGGGAGGTAAGTCAATTTTAACATCACACATCTCTTCCCAGTTAAAGAATTCTGTTGCACTTCCCCATGAATC
Organism: Streptococcus sp. CCH8-H5; assembly: GCF_001556505.1. Classification (NCBI taxonomy): domain Bacteria; kingdom Bacillati; phylum Bacillota; class Bacilli; order Lactobacillales; family Streptococcaceae; genus Streptococcus; species Streptococcus sp. CCH8-H5. Next base: position 137,566 of record NZ_LSIZ01000107.1, read on the forward strand.
AAAACGAGAGTATCTATCAAACTCCGAGCGGTTAAAAAACATATATAGATATGTTGGGTTTACTATAGTTTTATCAATGATATTAAAAACCACATAATCATCTGTAACAATAAAGGGGGATTCTGTATTGTTAAATCCTAATCCAATTTTTTCACCCATTCGAGTCGTTCGCCTATTAAAGACAAATTCTTCGATATCAACTATTCTAAAACGATCAAAGTTTCTTCCGACTACATTCGCTTTAGTAGGTTGAATTTCTTTGTTATTAGAAATACCTCGAACATCTGTTATTCCGTAGATAGAATCAATGTTTCTAACTTCCGATTTCGATATCAACTCACCTAATTTATATCTCATAACCAATTCCTTTAAAAGCTGCTTCAAGGCTTGCTTGCGAGGCTTTTTCTAATTTTAAAATTTGCTTCATTTCAGCTTGGATACGTACCATTTCAGTATCGTAATCAATTTCTAAGTCGTGGTCGATAAATTCTACATATTTTGAAGGTGCAAGAGAGTAGTCTGCTTTACGAATTTCATCGATCGTTGCTGATTTACAAAGTTCTGGTATATCTTCATACCCCTCACCTCTTTGCCACGATTGATAAATCGATTTTACTTTAGAAATTTGTTCATCTGTCAAGATTACTTTTTTCTTACGAGTTGTTCTTGAACCAGGAATAGTATATTGTGCAATATTCTGATTCCATTGTCTTAAATCGCAAAATAGAATCTCTTTGTCTCGATTTCGTAGTATTCTACCGTTTTTTTTGCTACTTTTTTTATTATTGTTAATTATCCAAAGAGTACATGACAAATCCACGGTGTAAAACATATCGCGAGGTAAGACAATAATAGCCTCTATCTTATCATTTTCAATAAGCTGCTTTCGGATTTCATACTCAACACCATCTGCATTCAAAGCACCGTTTGCCAAAAGAAATCCTGCAATCCCATCCGTCACGTCTAATTTAGACAACATGTGCAAAATCCAGGCATAGTTGGCATTGGAAGCAGGTGGAATTTTATAACCTTCCCAACGAGCATCATTTAGCAATTCCTTTTCCCCACGCCAATCCTTCAAGTTAAAAGGTGGATTTGCCATGATATAATCAACCTTCATGTCCTTATGCTGGTCATCAGTAAAACTAGAACTTTCACCATAAGGCTTATTTCCAAGGTTATATGAAATTCCTCGAATCGCAAGGTTCATTTTTGCCAAACGACGTGTATCAGGGTTTTTTTCTTGACCAATGATAGAAATGTTTTTCTTATTTCCATGATGTTGTTCAATAAATTTCATTGACTGAACAAACATTCCTCCTGAACCACAAGCAGGGTCGTAAACTCGTCCAGAATAGGGCTCAATCAGTTCTGCAATCAACTTAACTGCTGAAGGTGGTGTATAGAATTCGCCCTCTTCTTTAGTACTTGCTACTGCATAGGACTGCATGAAGTATTCATAAACTCTACCAATCAAATCCTCTTCATGGAATTTATTTTGGTCAATCTTATTGATTTCGTCAATCAAGTTCTTTAAGGTTCTAATCTCGGCACCTAAGCCCGCATAGAAGTTTGACAAAAGAGCACCTTCCAGAGAAGGATTGTCCTTTTCAATCGTTGCCATGGCTGTGTCAATTTTAATAGCTATATCATTGGAGCTTGATTCTTGAACAAGATAAGACCAACGACTCTCTGGTTCAAGATAGAATACATTCTGTGAAGTGTATGAGTCTTTCTTCTCTGCTAAAATCTTTACCAATTCAGGTTTGTCTGCATATTCACGACTAATCTCCTGACGGCGATTTTCAAACTTATCACTAGCAAATTTAATAAAGACTAGACCAATAACGGCATCGCGGTTCTTTTCTGTTCCACCTGCTCCACGTAAAGCATTACGGCAATTAAAAAGAATTTGCTCTAGAGTTGCCTCTTTAGAAACTGTTTTTTTAGCCATTAAAAAGCACCTCCATTCTTAGTGAGTGAAGGTGTTTTTTTGCGTGCTGAAAAAAGGTAGAAACTACCTGCTGTGCTGTGTTGTGCTGTGTTGTTAGATTGTTTCACAACTGTTCTCCTAATCAAATTTTACTTACTACTATTATATCACGTGAGAAAAGTTTTTGAAAAAAGTTACGTGTTTTATGAACTAGGAGTTCATGTTTTTGTGAATGAATTAGCCCCAAATTTGAGATTTAACTATCATAAATCCCTTAAGGGCAGTCCTAAACACCATGAACTGGCAGGTCATGGGAAAAGTAGTTATTATCAACTACTATGTAATCATAAGATGAAAATCTTAACTAAATCATTTTTATAGTCCTATATTGATGCGCATCAAAGGACGGATTGAAACTCAGAACATAGTCACATCATTAGGTGTAGACCGTGTCAACTGTTTCGCCGTTTCTTTGGTGTGCATTTTTTCATACTCAATTCGGCAAACTACTGTGTTTCTCTTCCGTCCTAGGACGGAAAGGAAACTTTATGACTAACAAAGTCGAAAATAAACGTGAACGCAAGATTGCAAATGCTGTTAAGAGTGGCGATTGGAGTGGAGTTGATAAACTGCTCAGTCAAGCAATGGATAACCTTGAACGCAAGGAACGCTATTATGGCAAGACTAGTCTAAATGCTACTGTTACGAACGAAGGACGAGCAACGGAGCTTATGGATTTATATCCTGATAATACTTATAACCCCATTGAACAGTTACTTATCAAGGAGCGTAATGAACACCTATACAATGTCCTCTCTAAGCTTCCAGAAGTTGACCTTCATATCTTCTTAGAAATTGCACTCTATGGCACTTCTGCACTACAACTGACGAAAGAGACACCATTCAAGAGCCATAAAACCGTTAAAAAGCACTATGAGGACACCCTTAATATCTTAAAAGAAGAACTCGGAAAATATTTCTAAAAAACTTTTAGCAGGAACTACCAATTTCCTGCTTTTTTCTCCTTATAGATAAGGAGGTAAGAAATTATGACCTAGCAAGAGTCCAGCTCAAGACTAAAAAGGAGCACATCGACCTAACTCTACAAACACAATGAAAGATAAATGGTGAAAACTATGAAAACTCGTAATCGCAAAGGTGGCTACTCAGCCAATACAGCAACTGAATATATTGACATCAAACAAGCAATTCATTGCTTGAGCACTGAACTTGAACCTCAAATGAGATTTGAAGACGGTCAGCCGACAGGAGAAATTATTGCTCATAAAGCTTGGTTCTCTCAAAAAGGACTTCCACCCTTCCAAGTAAAATTTGAATCTGAGCTAACACTGCCTGCCTATATGACTATGGTTGAATTTGAGAACCTAGAAGCTTGTGAAGTTGGCTATAATGTCTATTTCCGTGCTACTAGTATTAAGGAGGTTAAATGATGACTAATAAAGAACTAGCTCAATACCTGCTCCAAAGTCTCAATATGGGACTTGGAGCCCTCATGCAAGGAGAAACTAGCTATACCAATAGCTTTGACACTAAGATTATGTCTGATGGCTTTCTGTTTATCCCTCGCTTACCAGCAGGTTATATCATTGATGATGAACTCTATCAGAAAATTTTCTTGATTGCCAATGCTTCCCTTTACCCACGTTATACCCTCTTAAAGCAAAATTCAGCCTATTTCATGGCATTAGATACTGATGACATACATGTTCAGCGAGGGCTTTTCTTTCCTTGGAAAAAAGGTGTTTCTGAGCGTTTAGTCATCTCAGATTTAGAGGAATTTTCAAAAATGCAGGAAAAAGATATTCTTCCAATTATGAAAAATCTCACTCTAAACTTTAATAAGGTCACTTCGCTAGCAATTGCTGGTAATAGTGGCTCTGGGAAGTCATATGCTCTTACCTACTTTCTAAGTTTATTAAAAAATTATTCTGAACTTATTATTGTAGACCCAAAGTTTGATACGCCGTCTCGCTGGGCTCGTGAAAATGGTATTGCCGTCATTCATCCTCAAAAGAACCGTTCAAAATCAGATTTTGTTTCGGAAATCAATGAAAATCTCAGTAATTGTCTAAATCTCATTCAGCAACGCCAAGAAATCCTTTACGACAATCCTGAACATCAATTTGACCATTTGACAATTGTCATTGATGAGGTACTGGCCTTGAGTGAAGGAGTAAACAAGACTATTAAGGATTCATTCTTTTCACTCTTGTCTCAAATTGCTTTACTTGGACGTGCCACTAAAGTCCACCTATTTTTAGTCAGCCAGAGGTTTGACCACAATACAATACCTGTATCAGTTCGTGAACAATTGAATGTACTGGTTCAAATAGGGAATATCAATAAGAAAACGACACAATTTCTCTTTCCTGACTTAGACCCTGAAGGAATTGTTATCCCAATAGGTAAGGGAACAGGACTCATCCAAATCATCGACAATGAACATCCCTATCAAGTTCTTCCTCTTCTTTGTCCTACCTACTACGCTAAGAAAGGTATACTCTAAACATGAAAAAGACTTTCTTTCAAAAATCATACAATCTTATTTCCTCCCTTCTTTTCGTTGGGCTAATTAGCTTCATACTCAGTTTCGCTTTCAATCTGCTTGTAAAATTGTTTGGAGATTTTGATATCCCATCTTTGAATAGTTTTATCATCATTATCCAAAATAAACTTATTCTTCTAGGAAGCTACACAAGCCAAATAGCCACCATACTTGTACTAGTTGCTGTTTCTCTGATTATCGTTGAGTTAACCCAACGAATGATTAACGATAGTATTTTGAACTACTTCAAGTCTGTCTACCAGACGATACGCCTGCGACAATTTCTCAGACAAGATGATAAATCAGAGTCTGCTATCACGATTGATAATCAGACAACCATAACAAAATTCAATCCAATTCTTAAAAATTTCAACCAAACAGTAGGAAAAGCAACTGTTGATGTCAGAAAAAGCACTGTTGTCGTCTTTCTCAAATATCCAAGGACACAACAAGCTCAGAAACTTCTGAGAGATATGGAAGCTCATATCAAGGAAGAAATTTCTAGCCGTAATCCAAATTATTATTTTTCTTCACCTAATCGGGAAGGAAATAAGCTCTGGTTTAAAGCTACAAGAAGATAAGGAAAGGGCGGTGCTTGGCTCACAAAGTGAAAGCCAAAGGCACTGCCCTTTCAAACTCTCTAACTTAGCTATGTAATGGGGCTACTACGACCCCCATTACACCAATAATCAATAATCACAGTTTTGAAACAAGACTACCAAAATCACCCTAAAATTCTCCTAACAGATAAGAACTAGAAACGAGGTACCTGCCTATGGCAAAAGAAAAACGTTCTAACAAATGGGCTTTCCTTCTCTATCAAGAGAGTGCTCCTGAAAACTATTTGGAAATCCTTGAAGAAATGCACGTCCCCTTTGTGCTCAGTCCATGGCATGATAAAGATGTCAATAGACAAACAGGTGAGTTTAAGAAGTCGCATAAACATGGCGCTTTGTTCTTTGATTCACTTAAAAGCTACTCGCAAGTCTCAGAACTTTTGACAGAGAAACTAAACACACCTAGTCACGTTGAAATCGTCATGTCCCCTAAAGGTATGTATGATTACTTTATCCATGCTGAAAATCCTGAAAAGACACCTTACGATATCGAGGATATTGAATCAGGGTGTGGCTTTGAACTTGATAAATTTCTTATAAGCAATAACAACGATGAATTTCTTTCGACTGTGATTGATACTATTGAGGAGCATAATTTCACAGAGTTTAATAATCTTGTCATATATGCTCGTGAGGAAAACCCATTACTACTGAGTGTTATAGTTGATAAAACCTACTTCTTTGCGAAATATCTTGACTCTCGTCGTCACTCAGGCTATGGAAAGGACAACGATAATGACCAATAATGAATATGCCAAATTAACCCAAATTGAACAATTGTTAAATACCTTATTAACCATCATTCAACATCAACAAGAACAACAGAAAAGCTCTAACATCGTCACTCAAAAGGAATTGTTGTCAATTCTTCAGATTTCTCCTAACACCTTAAAATCGTGGGAGAAAACTGGTCTAAAGAGGCTTGAACCTCCTATAGAAGGAACACGTACAGTCTATTACAAAATGGAAGATGTTATAAAATACTTAACTCCTTAATCCAAAATGTGCTAAAATAAAACTATCACAATAAATAAATGTGAGGTTGTTATTTTAGCCTTTTATATATCCGAAATAAGAAGGCTACTATGCAAAAAGAAACTATCATTCACAACAATCGAAAGATAACAAAAACTACAAAAAACAACGGTACAATCAGCTACACTCAAAGAGGTGTTTATATTGGGATTGATGTTAAGACTGGTAAAAAAGTCACCTCATCCATCACTGCCAAAACTTTACGAAGTCTTGACCGAAAAATCATGCAGGCTAGACTAGACTTTGAAGAAAAAGGGGCTACCTTAAAAGAGACTCTTGTCATCAATAATTTTGAAGAACTCGCAGAAGCGTGGTTCACTAGCTTTGTAACATGGGTGACCTCACAAAATACTATCAACCGTGTTAGAGGATACTTAGATACTTATATCATTCCAAAATTTGGTACTTATAAGCCTGAGGAAATAAAATCTGTTGATATTCAAGTATGGGTAAACAAACTTGCTCAACAATCAAAGAAATCTGTGGAATCAGGCGCTAAAAAGTCTAAAAAAGGACATGCCAAAGAGTTTGGGGCTGTTATCTATAAATTAAGTGATATTTTCGACTACGGTATTACCAACTTTGAACTCTCTTATAACCCAGCTAAAACAATAAAAATCCCACCTAAACCAAAACCATCTAAAGAGCGTATTATGGTGTTACATGAAGATGATTTAGCAACTTGGCTGAACTATCTAAGTAGCTTACCAAATACACGGGCTAATAGACGTTTTAAGGTCATATGTGATACCTTGCTAGCTTCTGCTTTGCGTATCAATGAACTGCTTGCAATGACCGTTCATGACCTTGATTTTGATAACAATGAGCTTATTGTTACCAAAACACTTATGTGGAGAGCTGCCAATAAAAAGCTTGGCATCAAGGGGGAGGTTGTCTGCAAAAATAGCGCTAAAACAGACTCAGGAAATCGCAGGGTCGCCGTTCCTAGAAAAACATTGGAAGACCTTAGAGATTTTCATAATGAGATGAACACTTACTTTGAAAAGTACGATTTACCCCCTACAGACCTTATTTTCCCGACTATCTATGGGAATTATATGTGCGATAGAAACGAGCGTACAACGCTTAAAAAGCGCCTCTCAGAGCTTGGCTTACCTGATTATGGTTTCCATCTGTTTCGTCACACACATGCTTCTATGATGCTTAATGCAGGTGCAAACTGGAAAGAGCTCCAAATCAGAATGGGGCATAAGTCAATCAAGACAACCATGGACACCTATGCTGAACTAGCACCTAAGAAAAAGTCTGAGGCTGTTGATATTTACCTCAAAGAAATTGCCAAACTTACATCTTAATAAAATGACTACATTTTTGACTACATTTTATTAGACAGGAACTCAAAAACGTTGATATAACAGCGTTTATAGCATGCTGAAATAACACTAATAAACCTTTACAGAGGTAAAATAAGGTTTCAATACGAATCAATACAAAAGAAAAACGCTGATTTCAAGCGTTTTTTCTTTTTGCAAAATGCAGTATATTGCACTGTATTTCAATTCAAACTCTACCTTTTGCTCTACCTTTTTCTTAATTGATTTCTGTTCGTAATGAGCCAAGTCAACTTAATCTTGATTAAATAATAGCAATATATCTTATCTAATACTTTTCCTGTAATTAATATACTCGGTTAATGTCATAATTGACAAATTTCCAGATTTATCTTCAACAATATATAAATCATTTAGACCTTCATTACTATTATTATCGAGAATACTTTTTGCTTCGATAATTTTTTCTATCGACTCTTGGAGTTCATATTCAGAAATATCGCATGGCACTTCTAAATATATTGTTCCTTTACTGGTATTAGATTTAATGGTCAGTTTAGCAGTTTTTTCATTTTGTTTAGCATCAAGTATAACTACATTCTTTTTTTTCATCTTAGAAATAATCTTAATAATATCTTTCAAAATATCTACACATAGAGCTATTTCAAGATCATTCAAAAAATCATTATTAATCAACATTTCAATAAAAGAATTGAACGAAGCTTGAATCTGATCCCCCTTAAGGAAAGCAATCTCAATGTCATCACTTTTAAATTGTTTTTGAATATCTAACTGTTCGTCAACTGTAAAAAGATCTGGAGCTTTAATTAGTATTCCCTTTGCCATAAATATCCCTCCTTGAATTAATTAATTAGGACTAATGTCTAATTATCAATATTAATACTCTATTCTTTTAGTAATAGCGCTCTAAAATCTGTAGTTTTGTTTAAACTATAGAAGCTAGAGTGCTTTTTATATTATTTTAAAAAAACAAAAGTACAGATTTTACTGTACATCAGAATTTTAATAGGAATTCTGATTTTTTTATGCAAATCCATTTAAAAGCCAAAGGGTGTTTAATTATTATTTATTAAAATATAGATAAATATCATTTGATTAGTATTTGTTAAGTAGGAGTGTTTAATTTAAACGACTTCATTATAATGGTTGTCACATACATTAAAATAATAAAAAAATTAAAAAAGGTTGAAAAATAAAAATAACATGTTATAATTATAGCGTCTATATGAATAGGGAATATTGGTAGTAGTAACTTTAAGCCAACTTGATTGTAATCTTTCAACTCTTTTAGGGAGAGTTTTATACGATTACGTGTTGGTGCTTGGTACTATATGATATGGTATTGGGATAGGGTTATCATACCGATATTTTGATTTGTAAGATAGGGGTAGAGCGTAAGTAAAGGGGACGCTCTTTAAAATGGGGAGAAGTTTTTATGAAATATATGTAAATTAGCAATACTGCTGGATTCAAAAACACTTTTATTAGCAAAGCGTTTTTTCTCCTGCAGTTTTTTTATTTATTAAATAGTGTATTTTTAAATTCGGGGGAGAAGACTAGAAAATCTCAAAACAATTGATATCCTTGGATGATATGACTTAGTTTTCTTGTCTTACTTCTTGAATTTTATACGTAATGATAGTCTTTTTATTGAGACCTTTTTCTTTATCTACTTTACATCATTTGCAAAACAAGACCAATAGCGAGGGCATTCCCTTTAATGCTTTTGGAGAAAGGATAACTCATTTTCCTTTTTATTGGGGATAATAAAGTGATAATGTAGAGTCTTATTTGTCAATATTATATTGATTTTGTATAGGTCATAGGGGGGATCTTATGGGAAAATTAAATATTATGGTTGTCTTTGGGACAAGACCAGAGGCAATTAAGATGGCGCCGTTAATTCTTGAGTTGAAATAACATCAAGAAACCATTAATACTATTACAGTAGTCACAGCTCAACACCATCAAATGCTTGACCAGGTTTTGGAGACTTTTGAAATAGTTCCTGATTATGATTTGGATATCATAGGAAAAAAATCAATCACTTCAGGAAATTACTTCTAAAATTTTGGCTAATTTTGATCCAGTTGTTAAGAAAGAACAACCTGATTTGGTTTTAGTTCATAGTGATACTACAACAACTTTTGCTGCTGGATTGGTTGCATTTTACAATAAAGTAAGTATTGGTCACGTTGAGGCTGGGCTTAGAACTTATGACAAATATTCACCATATCTAGAGGAAATGAATCGTCAGGTGACGGTTGTGACTAATTCTATCCATCATGCTGTTAAGCTGGTAGATCTCGGTATTAGTACTAGGATTATTGGTGGTAAGGTTAAACATTCAACAGATGCCTCTATTGGAAGTACAGCTCTGGAACAAATCAGACAACTGAATTTTGATTGTGCTTTCATTGGTGCTAATGGAGTTGATGCCAATTATTTCACAACGCCAGATATGGAAGAGGCGGTCATTAAACGAACAGTGATAGCTAATGCGCAAAAAGCCTATGTTCTAGCTGATGCTTCTAAACTTGGTCAGGTTACCTATGCTAAGGTAGCCGAGGTTGAGAAAGTAACCATAATCACAAATGCTTCGGAAGAAGGGCTCCTTAAATAATTAAAAGAGAAAACGAGGGTTATTGAAGTATGATTTATACTGTGACGCTAAACCCATCAATCGACTTCATTGTTCGTATCGATAAAGTAGAGATTGGTGAAGTTAACCGTATGGAGAGTGATGATAAGTTCGCTGGCGGTAAGGGTATTAATGTTAGTCGTATTTTGCAACGCTTAGGTGTTGATAATACTGCAACGGGCTTCATCGGTGGTTTTACAGGACGTTTTGTGACAGATGGTTTGGATGCTGAAGGTATTAAAACTACTTAGAATGGTGAGACTGTAATGGTATTAGGAAAAGTAAGTGATTTTTTAATCAAGCATCAAAGATTGTTAACATACTTAAGTATTTTTGCTGCGTTAATGTTATTAATGCGCTTAGTGTATGATGATGTTTTGATTGACCATGATAATCCCATCGTTTTAGCAATCTTTATAGGAATACTAGTTCTTTGGACCCTAGCATCTTACCTTAATCGAAGACAGCATATGCTATCCCACTTTATCTTACAGAGTTCGAAACTTATTAACGTCTATGCTGTAGACTTAGATTATCGTTTTATTGCGGTTAATAAGAATGATATTCGGCTCATGGAAGAAATCTTTTATTTCACTCCCAAAATTGGTGACTTTCCAATGAATTATCTTAATAGTGAAGATGCTGCGCGTTTAAAAGCAAATGTTGATCGTGCGAAAAAGGGTGAAACATTTATATTTATGGATACTATTAAGACAGGCGACAAAACGCTTTACTGGCAAAATATGTATTCTCCCATTTATAACAATCGCCAAAAAGTGATTGGTGTTTTTTGTTTTGTTCTTGATGTTACAGAGCAGAGACTTCATGAACTTGAAATACAGAGGATGGCATACGAAGATGTTTTAACACGGGTTCATAATCGACGATATATTGAGCTTGCTTTTGAGGAATGTCTGACACGTAAAGAAGAACAAATTACGGTTATTATATCTGATTTGGATAAATTCAAGGAAGCAAATGATACCTTTGGACATGCTACGGGAGATAAGATTCTAATTGAATTTGGTGATATTTTAACGAAGATAATGCCTGAAAGTGCTGTAATAGCAAGGTTAGGTGGAGATGAATTTGCGGTTTTACTCCCTGGAGTTTCTGAAAATCAAGCTGAATTTTTAATAAAACTTGTTCAAGCAGAAATGACTCTCAAAGATATGGGGATTACAGCATCTTTAGGTGCTTATACGGACTCTTATCAATCACATAAAAACTTCGTTGATTTTTTTGCAATAGCTGATAAGAAAATGTACGAAAATAAAAGTCAGAAAGGAAAATCAGATGTTTGATATTATTCTAGTCGATGACGGTAGTGGAGCTGATTTTGCACCGTTATTTGTAATAG
>NZ_LSIZ01000108.1:0-39881 GCF_001556505.1 Streptococcus sp. CCH8-H5
TTCCTTTTTCTTTGCGGACGCCTATTCATCCTGGCAGAGAGGAAGCAATGAAAACACAAATGGCTTACTAAGAGAATATTTCCCAAAGAAAACAGATTTAGCCACTATCTCTGATGAGGCTTTGAACAAGGCTTTATTTGATATCAATCACCGACCACGAAAATGTTTAGCTTACAGAACTGCTAGTGAAGCTCTAGAGGATGAGTTCAAGTAAATGTTGCACTTATTCTTGCAATTTATCGTATAAAAAATAGTTGTTTTTCGGAAAGTTAGCTATTAATATTTATCAATGATAAAAATAGCATGTTTTAAGGGACTGACCCCAAAAAGTGAGAATTTAATAAAAAGACTTGACATAATTCGTTTACAATGGTAAACTCATTTTAAACATATTCGTTTACATCTGTAGACGACCAGGGAGGAAGGAGAATGAGCACAATAGAATTTAATACTTATATCACAGATGCAGAATGGGAAGTCATGCGTGTAGTTTGGGCAAATGATCGAGTAACTAGTAAAAAAGTCATTTCCGTATTGCAAGAAAAAATGGACTGGACACAATCCACTATCAAAACGATCTTAGGTCGATTAGTTGGAAAAGGCGTACTAAATACAGTGCATGAAGGTAGAAAGTTTATTTACACTGCCAATATTGAAGAGACAGAAGCCGTAAGGGATTATGCAGAAGATATTTTTAAACGTATTTGCAATAAGAATGTCGGAAATGTAATCGGAAGCATCATTGAAGATCATGTTTTAAGCTTCGATGATATAGATCGACTAGAAAAAATATTAGAGATGAAAAAATCTTTCGCAGTAGAAGAAGTAGATTGCAATTGTCCAGAAGGACAATGCGAATGTCATTTACATCATCATTAAGCATAAGGAGGAATTTAAGATGAATAATGACAACAAATATTCGTCCCATAATCACCATGATTATGACGACATGGATAAGTTAAAACACGAGCATGGAATCACCGATGAACATGGATACCATAAGGATCAACATCAAGTACATCATGCTGGGCATGATCACTGCGGGCACAGTGGACATGATCACAGCGGGCATAATCACAGCGGACACAGTGGGCATGATCACAGCGGGCATAATCACAGCGGACACAGTGGGCATGATCACCATCATCACGGAAGCTTTAAGGAACTTTTCTTAAAGTCATTGCCACTAGGAATCATTATTATGCTCTTAGTCCCTTTGCATGGATTTGAACTACCATTCCAGTTTACTTTTCCATATTCTGATATTGTAGTAGCTATTTTATCTACTATATTAATTATTTATGGTGGACGTCCATTCTATCAAGGTGCAGTTGACGAATTTAAACAAAAAAAACCTGGAATGATGGCACTCGTTTCTTTAGGTTTAAGTGTTTCATATTTATACAGTATTTATGCTGTGATCATTACCTACGTAACGGGTGAACACGTGATGGACTTTTTCTTTGAATTTGCTTCATTACTATTAATCATGCTATTAGGTCACTGGATTGAGATGAAAGCTATTGGAGAAGCAGGAGACGCACAAGCAGAATTGGCTAAGTTAGTGCCGAAAGATGCTCACGTTGTATTAGAAGACGATTCAATTGAAACACGACCAGTTGCTGACTTACAGGTAGGTGATTTAATTCGTGTTCAAGCCGGAGAAAATGTGCCAGCAGACGGGATTATCGAGCGTGGCGAATCACGTTTAAATGAAGCTCTTCTAACTGGGGAGTCAAAAGCAGTAAAAAAAGGCCCTGGCGATGAAGTAATCGGGGGCTCAACAAATGGAGAAGGGGTTCTTTATATTAAAGTGCTTGAGACAGGTGATCAATCCTTTATCTCTCAAGTACAGACTTTAATTAGCCAAGCTCAAAGTCAGCCTTCCAGGGCAGAAAATATTGCGCAAAAGGTTGCAGGGTGGCTCTTCTATATTGCTGTTATTGTCGCGCTAATTGCTTTTGTAGTGTGGATGATTATTGGAGATATCCCAACGGCAGTTATATTTACTATTACTACATTAGTTATTGCTTGTCCGCACGCATTGGGTCTGGCTATTCCATTGGTAACCGCCCGTAGCACAAGCTTAGGAGCTAGCCGTGGCTTACTAGTAAAAGACCGCCAAGCCTTAGAAATAGCTCAAGATGCAGATGTGATGATTTTAGATAAAACGGGTACTTTAACAACTGGTGAATTTAAAGTATTAGATGTAAAACTTCTTAATGACAAATATACAAAAGAGGAAATCATTGCCTTATTGGCAGGTATTGAAGGAGGATCTAGCCACCCAATTGCTCAATCAATTATAAGTTTCGCCGAGCAGCAAAATATACGTCCAGCATCTTTTGATTCGATTGATGTGATTTCCGGTTCTGGAGTAGAGGGTAAAGCAGGTGGGCACCGTTACCAATTAATCAGTCAAAAAGCCTATGGACGTAATCTTGATATGGATACTCCAAAAGGAGCAACTCTTAGTGTCTTAGTAGAAAATGATGATGCCATTGGTGCTGTAGCTTTAGGGGACGAATTAAAACCAACGAGTAAAGAGTTAATTAAAGCTCTTAAAAAGAACAATATTCGACCAATTATGGCAACAGGTGATAATGAAAAAGCGGCTCAAGGCGCGGCAGTAGATTTAGGGATTGAATATAGATCAAATCAATCTCCACAAGACAAATATGAGTTAGTTAAAACACTTAAAGATGAAGGAAAGAAAGTTATCATGGTAGGTGATGGTGTAAATGATGCTCCTTCTCTTGCCTTAGCAGATGTTGGTATAGCTATAGGTGCTGGAACTCAAGTTGCGTTGGATTCAGCTGATGTCATATTGACTCAATCCGATCCAGGAGATATTGGATCATTCATTGATTTAGCACACAAAACAACTCGTAAAATGAAACAAAACCTATTTTGGGGAGCTGGTTATAACTTTATAGCTATCCCTCTAGCTGCAGGAATTTTGGCTCCTATTGGTATCACATTAAGCCCTGCATTAGGAGCAATCCTAATGTCTGTGTCAACAGTCATCGTCGCCATTAATGCTATGTTATTACGTTTAGATCCAAAAAATAACGGTTAACAGATTGAATGATGGAAACTCCTTAAAGTATCAAGATACAATAGTTTTACAGGAGAAAAAGAGATGTAAGTAATGGCTCTTTGTAAAATCGTGTTGGTAGAAGTAGACGATTTTTCTACCAACACGATTTTTAATTTATTATAGAACTGATTTCTGTTAAAATCCTAAAAGCCACCTATTTCGACAGTTTTATAGCTTGCTATTCTATTTTCTTGACAATAATACCACCGTCTCCACACGTTTTTTAACCATAAAAAGACACCTCCATGAGCATTTGATTATATTGTACCAAATCCAACTTGGAGGTGTTTTTATTTAATTCTCATTTACGGGGGTCAGTGCCAATTAAAATTGCGTATTTTTTATTTAAAATGTATTAGAATTAAATTCATATAAAATATGCACGAAAAATAAATCAAAATTAAAAAGTACAAATTAATGAAGTGATTATTGATAAAAATAGTTAATAATTGGTTAAACAAAATATATAACTCGTTTATAAATTTATAGAAATGAACCATTATAAATCTCCTCTTAAATATTGAAAAAACCATTGGCAGTGGACATACTTTAAGACTATATATTTCTGAAACTAGTTTCACAATACAAATATTGACATGCAATTATTAATTGGTGGATTTTAAGTTGACATCTACAAAGCTTAATGTTAGAATACATTCAAAAATATATTTGAATGAGGTATTTTATGATTCAAAATGTTGTTACTTCAATAATCCTGTATTCTGGGACAGCCGTAGACTTACTTATTATCCTAATGTTATTTTTTGCCAAAAGAAAAAGCAGAAAGGACATCATTAACATCTATTTAGGACAATTTCTAGGCTCTGTTAGTCTAATATTCTTAAGTTTGCTTTTTGCATTTGTCTTAAATTATATTCCTAGTAAAGAGATTTTAGGTTTACTCGGTTTGATTCCAATTTTCCTAGGCCTCAAAGTTTTGCTTTTAGGAGATTCTGATGGAGAAGCTATTGCAAAAGATGGTTTGCGAAAAGACAATAAAAACCTGATTTTTCTAGTCGCTATGATTACTTTTGCAAGTTGTGGCGCTGACAATATTGGTGTCTTTGTCCCATATTTTACCACCTTAAATTTAGCGAATTTGATAGTGGCTTTACTTACCTTTTTAGTCATGATTTATCTCTTGGTTTTTTCTGCCCAAAAATTGGCACAAGTCCCTTCTGTTGGAGAAACTTTGGAGAAATATAGCAGATGGTTTATTGCCGTTGTTTATTTAGGATTGGGGATGTATATCCTGATTGAAAACAACAGCTTTGACATGCTAAGGACTGTGTTCGGCTAGGAGAAAAAATTATGAAAAAAGATAGTATCTGTCAAGTGGATGTTATAAATCAACAAAATGTTACAACCGCAACGAACTACCTTGAAAAGGAAAAAGTCCAAAAATCACTTCGTATTTTATCAAAGTTTACCGATAATAAACAGATAAATATCATCTTTTATCTCCTTGCTGTTGAAGAACTCTGTGTCTGTGATATAGCCTGTTTACTAAATCTCAGTATGGCATCTGCCTCCCACCATCTTCGTAAACTAGCCAATCAAAACATCTTGGATACTAGAAGAGAGGGGAAAATTATATATTATTTTATAAAAGATGAGGAAATCAAAGACTTTTTTAATCAACTAGGATAACAACTATTTTTACTACTTTACCATGATTATATATAGGACTTATCTATGAAATTTTTTGATGAAAATTACTCACAAGAAATACCTACTCGTATCAAATGTTTAAGAAAAAAGTATAATTTAAAGCAAAGCGACCTAGGTAATGCAGGTTAAGTTAGCCAAGTTGAAAAGGGAGGAATTTGAAAGGATTTGTATCTTTTATTTTTTGTTTCATTTATGCCCTATGCTACTGGAATAGTTAGTAGTCATTTCATGAATCATACGGCACAGCTCTTTTATGGACTGATCGTTATTGTTTCAACGGTAGTAAACTGGTTTTTACATAAAGTAATTGATAAACCCAATATAGATCAGAAAGAATTACTTGAAGTTACCGCACAATATAGGAAGTTATTGATACCTGACCTAATAATTAAAGGAGTGGGATTGATTCTATCCTTAATTCTCTATCCTCCGATTATGATGTATAGTGTTTTAATTGCGGCATTTTACATCATAACTTTAAAAACACTATCTGAAAAAAGAGTGAATAACTAAAAAATGGTGATCAAAGTTAGGTGTATTATTTTAATGCTTACAGACCTAAACTATTCCCCTATTTATAATCTATTGATTCATATTTTATGAAATTAATCAGTAGATATCGTTCTGAAAAGCCTTGATAATACGCTGTTTTTAGTCCAACTGAAATCCATACTTTCCAAACCAGGCTTGAAAAAAGCTCGTAAAGCATCACAATTTAGTAAACGTTAATTCGTTGCTGGACAGCAGAATACAAACGAAAACACTTTGCATCCTGCAAGGTGTTTTTTCTATGAGAACTGGCGGTGCGCAATTAGGATAGCTCTAGCGACTTTAGTCGCGTAGAGATATGCTATGCACAGTTGCCCCAAGAAAACAAGCGAAGCGATGTTTGATTGGATGGCGAACACTGCACTCAAAACGTTAATCAATACGATACTATCAACGTTTCAAGACATTCAAGAGTTATCTCTTGGATGTCTTTTTTTATCAAAAAATCTATAGTTTCCCTGAAATTTCCCTGACCTAATTTTTAAGATTCCTAAATGCAATTTCACCAACAGTTTGATTTACTATATCTTTAGTATTAACATAAGTCTTTGTAATTTCTTTGTCACTATGAGTTAAGGCTTCAGAAATTACTTCAAGTGGAACTCCAGCTTGTTTTGCGAGTGTCGCACCAGTATGTCTTAGTTTGTGTGGGGAAGCTGGTGCTAGTTCAGAGTGCCTGCGTCTGGCTGATTTCATTCTATAATTCAGATAATCTATATGGAGTGGTAAGTTAATATTGTTTGAACGATCATTATAGGTGAAAACAAACTGTTTTTGATTTTGTCGAAGACCAAATAGCTTAAGTTCTTCTTGTTGCTTCACTTTCCAATTTGCTAATAATTCCATCAATTCAATTGGAGCCTTAAAGAGAGTTTTTTTATTACCTTTTGTTGATTTTATATTACCAAAACGGTCTAACGCCTGTTCTATGAGTATTTCTCCAGTAGAAAAATTAATGTGTTTCCATTGTAGAGCATAGCTTTCTGATTTTCTATCAGATAAAAAGAATGTCGTATAAAAGAGAGTGTAGTCTTTTAGGTCAATAAGTCCTTTCTCTAAATCTGTGTCAAAAGCTTGTAGCCATAATTTCAGCTCTTCTTTATCGAGAGAAAGATCCTCCTCTCTTTTGCTCTCTCTAAGGAGAATCTTTCTATTAGCTTTAATTCTACTGATTGTTTTTCGGAGTTTATTTGATGGAATATATTCAAGTTCCTCAGCCCAATCGAAAACAGAATTTACATAGCTCCTAATTACCTTGAAATTAGCATAGCTATTTGCCTTGGGAGTAAGTAGTGATAGTACAAGTTGTTTATTATTAATTAAATGTTCTATTGAGTAACTTCCTAAAATTGGAATAATATGTAATCTGAATAGATTTTCTGTCTGAAATACTGTTGCTTTGGTTGGAGGTTTTAGAGTAGTAGTAGTTTGACCTGCTTTATATGGTTCTAGCCAAATTTCTTGGTAAAAGTCTTTGAATAATATACTTCCTTTATCTTTAGATAAAGTAGGTGTTTTACCCGCTCGTGCATTTTCAATATAAATAGCTAACTTTATTTCTGCTTCTTTTGCTTCTCTACGAGTTTTAAACCGTTTCTCGTACCGTCTTCCCATACCGAGTTTTCCTTGGACTTCGTCAGGAATGTAGACCCTAAGCCTATATGAACCATTATTTGTTTTCTTTATAGACATATTTACCTCCTTATGCGCTGATTTCTAATCTTGTCATCCATTGATTGATACTTTCCTTGTTAAAACGAATAGATTTTCCAATTCGGATATAGGGCAGTCCCATTGCAATCCAAATATCAAGTGTATTATTAGAGACTCCTAGATAGTTACAAGTCTGTTTTTTATTTAGAAAAGGGCTATCAGCCCCAATATCTTCTTTAAAATGATGAATTTCATTCTTTAATAATGTTGCAATCATTTGCTGAATTTCTTGAGTTTGTTCTTCTGGTAATTGTACTAGCATATATTATTCTCCTTTTAAAAGTAAAAAACCAAGGTTTCATTTTACCTTGGTCGTTATTTTTTCTTTTGAACTGATAGCTGTTCTTTAAAAAGTTTATTCATTTTTTTCTGTCCCTCAGAAGAGTTGAGAGTATCTTTGTTGATTTCCCCTTTATAAATTTGTTCCATTAGAAGTAAGTATGCTTCACCTAAAGCAGTAGTGATAAGACCAGCGGTTGTACCAGAAATAGCTCCACCAACACCGGTACCAATACCTGGGAAAAATTTCAATATATTAGAGACAATAGTTTTACCGATTAATGTAGCACTACCAGATCCTAAAGTGGATGTTACGAAAGCTGTTAGGAAAGCTTTATTTATTTCGAGTCCAAATATTACAGTAATCGCACTAATCATAGCAACTTGAGTTGGCACTAGTAAAAATGCATCAGCAAAGGGGATTGGAGCGAAACCTTCTCCAAAACTTGCTGTTACCGCTGTTGCAATAGCAGCCCTAGCATGTTTTTTTTTTGCTTCTAGAGATACTTTTTGAATATTTTGTAGTGTATCTTGAAGCTCGGAAGGTAATACTTCAGACATTACATTTATTAAGGTATCCAGCCCAAAGGATTTCGCAACATATTCTTCATCAAAATCCATGTCCTGAGCAAGAATTGGTACAACCTTACAAATATCAAGGTTTTCTTGTTCTACATGATTTTTCATTTCCAAAGCTTTTTTTCTTGGAACAGATTGTGTGAGTACCACGATTATTGGGACTTTGGAGTTTTTATTTTTTTCAGAGAACTCCTTTAGCCACTCTACCTCAGAACTATCAAAGGTACGGTTTGCTCCTACATTAATGCAGTACCAAATACAGTGGATTGTTTTGTTGATGTCATTAGAGGAGTAACCTTCGCTTATTAATTTTATTACTTCATCTTTTACGTTGTCTTGTTGGTCAGAAGAAAGTTCGAAACCGGGAGTGTCATAAATGGAGAGAGGATAGTCACTCTTAACAATTTTTCTGATTTCTTGTGTTACTGGTCTACCTAGACCGGTATCAGCAAAGTCACCTCTAAACAAACTGTTAATGAGTGTACTTTTTCCTACCCCAGATTTACCAATAACTATTATGTTAAGCTGTTTTAGATTATTTATTTTATCATTAATTGCATTAATACATTGTTGAGCAATACTATCTGTATCAATCTGCATTGATTTCTTCCTTTATATAATTATTTTTTTTTGACCAGTTCATCTTTCCATGAGACACTATAGTGCTGTCGATTATTTATCTCTACTTGTTTTTTATATAAATAATTAGTGGTTTTTTTCAAGACTTTCGGTAATAACGTTGTGGAAACTATTATTGCTCCAGTTCCTATAATGTACTTCATTTTAGATTTTTTTTTAATTGGTTTCGAATTTTTCTTTGACATAATATTTCTCACTAAATTTAAGTTTTGAAGTAATTATATCATATAAAACATTAAAATTGCTACAAAATTTCAACATTATTCAACTATCTTTATTTCCAATAACATAAGTAAATTGTTTTGCTGTTTCTGCATCAAAAGTGCGGTAGCTAACGACTCCTAGGCCTTTGACGTTTGATTCAGAGATAAGAATGGAGCAATCTGATTTGACTTGTTCCACAAAGGCGATGTAGCCATAGGTTGGATCTGCTCCAGCTTGTCCTGGGCTAAAAGATAGTGCGGAGTGTTCGGTAGGGGTATTGCCAGAAAAGAGGTCTTCACAGATGGTAGTTAGGGTATCTATGCCACCACGTTCACGAACAGTGTTTAAGGTACTTAACCCACCAGACCAGGCTTTAAAGTTGTTTAGTGAATTGATTTCGACTTTGTATTCCATAAGGGATTTCCTTTCTAGTGTTCATAGTGTTTGTTGGTTTTGAGGAGTCTTAAGATAGCCTCCCCACGATCAGTGATTTCCCCGCTATTTTGAATCATCTTCATGTATTCTGTTTGCATGATTTTGTCTGCTTCAGAAACGAGTGCTAGGGAGTTTGCGACTTGGTAGGTTAACCAGCGAATGGTTCGTTCAATACTGTAGGGTTGCAGACTGGTTGATAGTTTTAGGGGTTCAACCCCTCCAAAGAGACTTTGCCATTTTTCATCAGGCTTATAAGCTCCAAAACGGGTGACACCATCATAAACTTGGATTTCCTTATTTACGATGCCTCTTGCGATTTCTCCTAGATCTACACCGTTGATGTATTCCTCCACAACCCCTTGGGCTTTCTGGTCTGAAAAGCGTAGCTCGTAGCGGTTCCAGATACCAAAAATCTCCAAGGATTCTTCCAAGGAGATATTTTCCATACGGGCGATTTCGTATCGCTTTTCATAAAAGTTGAAGTAGAGCTGACTTTGACGGCTCCCAAAGTAAAGGGAGAGACCGTGATTGGCTTCCATATCGTCGTTATCGGTGAAGGAGCATGATATTTCATGATCTTAGATCTATTTGAAGTCATGATTAATATCAAATAAACCAAGAACTAAATCTCGAAGTTCACTTGCACTAAAGACCTCATAAGCAGGCATTTCTTCTTTCTCTTTTGCTATCTGTCTGTTTCGATGGTTGAACCAGATAGGATGCCATCCAGCGTTATAACTTCCTTCGATATCGTTGATAAAGGTATCCCCAATGTATAGGCTTTCTGAAGGTAAGAAATTTAACTTTTTGGCAGTATAGTCAAAGATTTCTTGTTGTGGTTTGCTATACCCTGTGGTCTGACTAATAATGATTTTTTTCTTTTCAAAATATTGATAGGCACCAATAAGTTGGAGTTTTCGACTCTGTAAGTCAACAGGGCCATTAGTTAGAATACCGATTGGGATGTGGTTTTCATGTAGAGCCAGCAGTAGTTGATGTATCTCAGGAATCATTGTAATCTGATCGAGTTCATATTCATAGTCAGCTTGGAAGTCTAGAGCTTCTGTCCTAGATATACTATCGATGCCAAATTCTTCCATAGTCTTCTGACAGCGAAAAATTCTAAGTTCCTCAATACTGATGAGTTTTTTCGTGTATTTAGGAAAAGCAACATCAGACCAATATCTGAAACGTTTGTAAATGTTATCTATTTGTTGGATATCAATCGTTGGAAAACATTTCTCAACGCTACGTTTAAAGGGGAGTTGATGGTCATAAAGAGTGTCATCAAGGTCAAAAACAATATTTTTATAAGTCATAATTCTAGTCCGCTTTTAAAATAGTAGTGTACTGGCTAAATTCCTCTAAGTGTTGAGGGCTAATCTGGTTATCTGTAATGATGGTATCGAGTTGATCTAGATTATAGAAGTTAAAGAAATCGTATCGATCGAATTTAGTACTGTCTACTAATAAGAATTTTTCTACAGCATTGTTTAGGGCAAGTTGTTGAATCACACCTTCCTTGTCACTATATGTAGCAATAGAATTATGGGTAACAGCATTTGCACTAACAAAAGCTTTGGCAAATCTCATTGCTTTTAAATTTGTCGAAGCCATTGAACCTACAAAAGCTCCAGTTACTTCTCTATATTCACCGCCAAGAAGCAATAAATCAATGGTTTCGCTATCATTTAGAATCAAGAACACAGGGAGACTATTTGTAATGACACGAATTTTATAACCTTTACGACCTTTCAATTCTAATGCCAGTTGTTCAAGTGTAGTTCCGGGTCCAATAAAAATAGTATCGCCATCTTTGATTAAAGAGCAGGCTTTTTTAGCAATGTCAATTTTTTCTTTTGTATTTAGACTTTTCTTCTCGATATGTGTCTTTTCAAGTGGCTTTTTAGAGGAAAGCAATTGTGCACCACCATGAGTACGTGTTAAAAGTCCATCAGCTTCTAGAGCATCAAGGTCTCTACGGGCTGTCATATCGGAAATATCTAGTTCATCTATTATTTCTTTTATGGTTATGGTCCCGTCAATCTTTAACATATCTAAAATTTTTTCTAATCGTCGTTTTTTGTTCATATGAAGACTCTTCTTTCATAAAGTAATTTTTTTCCAAAGATAATTCTCTTTTAATTGTATCATAAAAGACAATATTTTCAAGGTGAAACAAACAATTTCAAACAAAAAACAAACATTAGATGATGAAATAAGAACAGAGGGTTGACGTATATTAGCTTAGGTCAGATTTTGTATAAGACGAAAATAAAGTAGGACCTCTTAATCAGTAAGTTATAGAAAGTAAAAGACTTTTGTAATACTTGAATAGATATTTCACGTCCATTTTGTGATGGTTTAAATGAACAATAATTTAACGGTGTTATCTACTTTTTAAAAAAGCAAACAAAGAACAAACAAGAAATAAACAAAAAATAAACAAAAAGTGTTGCTTTTTGTTTGGGTGTTTGGTATTATATAAACAAAGAAATGATGAAAACGTTATTTCGAACATTTTGCAAAATATTTTCTACTTCTACGTAGCATTTCTTTCTAAAATTTAGGAGGTAGTCAAAATGGCTATTGTTGTTGGTGCAGATCTCAAAGGTACGAGATTAAAAGATGTTGTGAAAAATTTTCTTGTAGAAGAAGGTTTTGAGGTAATTGATGTGACTAAGGACGGACAAGATTTTGTTGATGTTACCTTGGCAGTTGCCTCTGAAGTAAATAAAGATGAGCAAAACTTAGGTATTGTAATTGATGCTTATGGAGCTGGTCCATTCATGGTAGCAACTAAAATTAAAGGTATGGTTGCAGCAGAAGTTTCAGATGAACGCTCAGCTTATATGACACGTGGACATAACAATTCACGAATGATTACGGTTGGCGCTGAAATCGTCGGTGATGAGCTTGCTAAAAACATCGCTAAAGGTTTCGTCAATGGTAAATATGATGGCGGACGTCATCAAATCCGAGTAGATATGCTTAACAAGATGTGTTAAGAAAAGGAGTTAAGGAATGAGAATCGCAATTGGATGTGACCACATTGTCACAGATGAAAAAATGGCAGTATCAGAATTCTTGAAATCAAAAGGACATGAGGTCCTTGATTTCGGGACATATGACCACGTACGTACTCACTACCCTATCTATGGTAAAAAAGTCGGTGAAGCAGTAGTAAGTGGTCAAGCAGACTTGGGAGTATGTATCTGTGGTACAGGTGTCGGCATTAACAATGCAGTCAATAAAGTTCCAGGTGTTCGCTCAGCGTTGGTTCGTGATATGACATCAGCTATATATGCAAAAGAAGAGTTAAATGCGAATGTTATCGGTTTCGGTGGAATGATTACTGGTGGTCTTCTTATGAATGACATCATTGAAGCTTTCATTGAAGCAGAGTACAAGCCAACAGAAGAAAATAAAAAATTGATTGCAAAAATCGAACACGTTGAAACTCATAATGCACATCAAGCAGATGAAGATTTCTTTACAGAATTCCTTGAAAAATGGGACCGTGGTGAGTATCACGACTAGATAATAGATCTATAAATCTCATAATCAGATAAAATAATTAGTTGAAAATTTTTACGTATAAACTAGAGAAATTCATCTTGTAAAAGAACTTAGTAAGAAAAGTATAAAAGAGGTATTTAAAAAATGGTACTTACAGAACAGAAACGCAAGTATTTGGAAAAACTTTCAGACGAAAATGGTATTATCTCAGCTTTGGCATTTGACCAACGTGGTGCTTTGAAACGTTTGATGGCACAATATCAAGATGCAGAGCCAACTGTAGCTCAAATGGAAGAACTGAAGGTTTTGGTTGCTGATGAACTTACAAAATATGCATCATCAATGTTGCTTGATCCTGAATACGGACTTCCAGCAACAAAAGCATTGGATAAAGAAGCTGGTCTTCTTCTTGCCTATGAAAAAACAGGTTATGATACATCAAGTACAAAACGTTTGCCTGACTGCTTGGATGTTTGGTCTGCAAAACGTATCAAAGAGCAAGGCGCTGATGCCGTTAAGTTCTTGCTTTACTATGATGTAGACAGCTCAGATGAACTTAACCAACAAAAACAAGCTTATATTGAACGTGTTGGTTCTGAATGTGTCGCTGAAGATATTCCTTTCTTCTTGGAAATCCTTGCTTATGATGAAGAAATTTCAGATGCAGGTTCTGTTGAATATGCAAAAGTGAAACCTCGCAAAGTCATTGAAGCGATGAAAGTTTTCTCTGATCCACGCTTTAACATTGATGTTCTTAAAGTAGAAGTACCAGTTAACGTTAAATATGTTGAAGGTTTTGCTGATGGTGAAGTGGTTTACAGTAAAGCTGAAGCTGCTGACTTCTTTAAAGCACAAGAAGAAGCAACTAACCTTCCATACATCTATCTAAGTGCAGGTGTGTCTGCTAAATTGTTCCAAGAAACATTGCAATTTGCTCACGACTCAGGTGCCAAGTTTAATGGTGTGCTTTGTGGACGTGCTACTTGGGCAGGATCTGTAGAACCTTACATCAAAGAAGGTGAAAAAGCAGCACGTGAGTGGTTGCGTACTACTGGATTCGAAAATATTGATGAACTTAACAAAGTTCTTGTTAAAACAGCTAGTCCATGGACTGATAAAGTATAGTAAAAACATAAAACGGAGGATATTGTTATGAACAGAGAAGAGATGACTCTTTTAGGGTTTGAAATTGTTGCCTACGCTGGCGACGCTCGCTCTAAACTTTTGGAAGCGCTTAAAGCAGCTGAAAATGGTGACTTCGCTAAGGCAGATAATCTTGTAGTAGAAGCAGGAACTTGCATTGCAGAGGCTCACAATTCTCAGACAGCTATGTTGGCTCGAGAAGCTTCTGGGGAAGAACTTCCATACAGTGTTACTATGATGCATGGTCAGGATCACTTGATGACTACGGTCTTGTTAAAAGATGTGATTTATCACCTTATCGAACTTTATAAAAGAGGAGCAAAATAATGCATAAACTCATTGAACTTATTGAGAAGGGGAAACCATTCTTTGAGAAAATCTCTCGAAACATCTATCTCCGTGCTATTCGTGATGGATTTATCGCTGGTATGCCAGTCATCCTTTTCTCATCAATCTTTATCTTGATTGCCTATGTGCCAAATGCTTGGGGCTTTCACTGGTCTAAAGGTGTTGAAACTTTCTTGATGACTCCTTATAGCTATTCAATGGGTATCCTAGCATTCTTTGTTGGTGGTACTACCGCTAAAGCTTTGACGGACTCGATGAACCGTGACCTACCTGCGACTAATCAAATTAACTTCTTGTCTACAATGCTAGCGTCTATGGTTGGTTTCCTTTTGATGGCAGCTGAACCTGCTAAAGAAGGAGGCTTCTTGACAGCCTTCATGGGTACAAAAGGTCTCTTGACAGCATTTATCGCAGCCTTTGTGACAGTTAATGTTTATAAAGTCTGTGTAAAAAATAATGTTACCATTCGTATGCCTGAAGAGGTTCCACCAAATATCTCTCAAGTATTTAAGGACTTGATTCCGTTCACTGTCTCAGTTGTTCTCCTATATGGACTTGAACTCCTTGTTAAGGGAACTCTTGGTGTAACTGTTGCAGAATCAATTGGTACCCTTCTTGCTCCTCTTTTCTCAGCTGCAGATGGTTACCTTGGAATTACTCTTATCTTTGGTGCTTATGCCTTCTTCTGGTTTGTTGGTATCCACGGTCCTTCAATTGTCGAACCAGCAATCGCTGCTATCACTTATGCCAATATCGATGCCAACTTGCATCTTATCCAAGCTGGACAACATGCAGATAAAGTTATCACTTCTGGTACTCAAATGTTTATTGTTACCATGGGTGGTACAGGAGCGACATTGATTGTTCCATTCTTGTTCATGTGGATTTGTAAATCAGAACGTAACCGTGCCATCGGACGTGCCTCAGTTGTTCCAACATTCTTTGGGGTTAACGAGCCAATCTTATTTGGTGCACCAATCGTATTGAATCCGATTTTCTTTGTACCGTTCATTTTAGCTCCGATTGTCAACGTTTGGATCTTTAAATTCTTTGTTGACACATTGAACATGAACTCATTCTCTGCCAACCTTCCATGGGTTACTCCTGGTCCGTTGGGAATTGTACTCGGTACTAACTTCCAAGTTCTATCATTTATCTTAGCCGGACTCTTGGTAGTTGTTGATACTATCATTTATTACCCATTTGTTAAGGTATACGATGAACAAATTCTTGAAGAAGAACGTTCTGGTAAAACAAACGATGCTCTTAAAGAAAAAGTAGCTGCAAACTTCAATACTGCTAAAGCAGATGCCGTTCTTGGAAAAGCAGGCGTTGCTAAAGAAGATGTAGCAGCAAACAATAATATCACAAAAGAAACTAATGTCCTTGTTCTTTGTGCAGGTGGAGGTACAAGTGGCTTGCTTGCCAATGCCTTGAACAAAGCAGCAGCAGAATACAATGTTCCAGTCAAAGCGGCAGCGGGTGGTTACGGTGCTCACCGTGAAATGTTGCCAGAGTTTGACTTGGTAATCTTGGCTCCACAGGTCGCTTCAAACTTCGATGATATGAAGGCTGAAACAGATAAATTGGGCATTAAACTTGCAAAAACTGAAGGAGCTCAATATATCAAATTGACACGTGACGGACAAGGTGCTCTTGCATTTGTTCAACAACAGTTTGATTAATAAATTTGTAAAAGTTATTTGAGACGAGATCACTCATTCCATTTCCTCAACACAGTGTTAACCATATCATTTCATTTCCTTGGTTTTCAGAACACAGAATCTCGTCTCAAATGCTTTTTTGAAAGGACTTACACTTATGACTAAAACACTTCCTAAAGATTTTATTTTTGGTGGTGCTACAGCTGCTTATCAAGCAGAAGGTTCAACTCACACAGATGGTAAGGGCCCAGTAGCATGGGATAAGTATCTTGAAGATAATTATTGGTATACAGCAGAGCCTGCAAGTGATTTTTACCATAAATACCCAGTTGATTTAGAATTAGCTGAAGAATATGGTGTTAATGGTATTCGTATTTCTATTGCCTGGTCTCGTATTTTCCCAACGGGCTACGGCGAAGTAAACGAAAAAGGTGTTGAATTCTACCATAAACTATTTGCTGAATGCCACAAGCGTCATGTTGAACCATTTGTGACTTTGCATCATTTTGACACACCAGAAGCTCTTCATTCAAATGGAGATTTCTTAAACCGCGAAAATATAGAACACTTTGTAGATTATGCCGCTTTCTGTTTTGAAGAGTTTCCAGAAGTAAACTACTGGACAACTTTCAATGAAATTGGCCCAATTGGTGATGGTCAATACTTGGTTGGTAAATTCCCTCCAGGCATTCAATATGATCTTGCCAAAGTCTTCCAATCACACCACAACATGATGGTCTCTCATGCACGTGCTGTAAAATTGTATAAGGATAAAGGTTATAAAGGTGAAATTGGTGTTGTTCATGCTTTACCAACTAAATACCCTTATGATCCGGAAAATCCAGCAGATGTTCGTGCTGCTGAACTTGAAGACATCATCCATAACAAATTTATCTTGGATGCAACATATCTTGGGCACTATTCAGATAAAACGATGGAAGGTGTCAACCATATCCTAGCTGAGAATGGTGGAGAACTTGATCTTCGTGATGAAGACTTCCAAACACTTGAAGCAGCTAAAGATTTGAATGATTTCCTTGGTATCAACTATTACATGAGTGATTGGATGCAAGCTTTTGATGGTGAGACTGAAATCATTCACAATGGTAAGGGTGAAAAAGGAAGCTCTAAGTACCAAATTAAGGGTGTTGGTCGTCGAGTAGCTCCTGACTATGTTCCACGCACAGACTGGGATTGGATTATTTATCCTGAAGGCTTGTATGACCAAATCATGCGAGTGAAAAATGATTATCCGAATTACAAGAAGATTTACATCACTGAAAACGGTCTCGGATACAAAGATGAGTTTGTAGATAATACTGTTTATGATGATGGTCGTATTGATTACGTGAAGCAACACTTGGAAGTTTTATCAGACGCGATTGCGGATGGTGCAAATGTTAAAGGTTACTTCATTTGGTCACTTATGGACGTTTTCTCATGGTCAAATGGTTATGAAAAACGTTATGGATTGTTCTATGTAGACTTTGATACGCAAGAACGCTATCCTAAGAAATCAGCACATTGGTATAAGAAAGTAGCAGAAACTCAAGTGATAGAGTAATATCACCTGAGAATGTAATAATTTGTTATCCGATTTTTAGATCAGGCTTTGAAAAGGTATATATTATTAATTTCGAAGATTGTCCTATAATTCCTGAGCTTGAAGCTACCTCACTACTAAAATGTAGTAACTGGTGTGTTTCACCTGGAAAAGAGTGGATTTGCCATTCTGATTTAGCATTATCCGAATTTGAATGGGAAGTTTTACAATTACTCGATGTAGCAATATGTGAGACTGTTCACTTCGAGGTAGATTATTTGCCTTTCCAATAACAAAAAGAAAGGAATTGACTGTGACTATCGAATTAAAAAACGAGTATCTTACGGTTCAGTTTAAAACACTTGGTGGTCAACTGACTTCGATTAAAGACAAAGATGGGTTAGAATATCTCTGGCAAGCTGATCCAGAGTATTGGAATGGACAGGCACCAATTCTATTTCCTATCTGTGGTAGTTTACGTAATGATTGGGCTATTTATAGACCTCAAGAAAGACCCTTTTTTACAGGTCTAATTCGTAGACATGGTTTTGTTCGAAAAGAAGAATTTACTCTTGAAGAAGTTAATGAAAATAGCGTGACTTTCAGTATTAAACCAAATGCTGAGATGCTTGATAATTACCTTTATCGGTTTGAACTAAGAGTTGTTTATACCTTAAATGGGAAATCCATTAGAACCGAGTTTCAGGTAACGAACTTGGAAACTGAAAAAACGATGCCTTACTTCATTGGAGCCCATCCAGCATTCAATTGTCCTTTAGTAGAAGGCGAAAAGTATGAGGACTATTCTCTTGAATTTAGTGAGGTTGAGTCTTGTTCGATACCAAAGAGTTTCCCTGAGACAGGGTTATTAGATTTACAAGATCGGACGCCATTTTTGGAAAACCAAAAGTCTCTTGATTTGGATTACTCACTTTTTTCTCATGACGCCATTACACTTGACCGACTGAAATCTCGCAGCGTGACACTTCGCTCGAGAAAGTCTGGTAAGGGTCTTCGAGTTGATTTTGATGATTTTCCAAACTTGATTCTGTGGTCTACAGCTAATAAAAGTCCATTCATTGCTTTGGAACCTTGGAGTGGTCTCTCCACTTCACTTGAAGAAGGTAATTTCTTAGAAGATAAAAGACAGGTAACGAAAATTTCACCTCAAGAAACTTCTAGAAAAACCTATGATATTACTATCCTTAATTAAAATTTGTTATTATTTGAGTCTTCAATAAGATTTGAATACTCTTACCTTGTGATGATAGAATGGTCTTCTCCGTGCCAGTCTTACCTCGCAAGGTTTTTAAGTTTTTTGTGGGTCTATGTCAACTGTAGTTGGTGACGAAAAGCTAATATCTAAAGACAGTCTGGTAGTAAAAAAATAAGATTATTTACTACTTCTTGATTTAAAATAATAGTGAAGCCATTAATTTGTGGCAAATTTAATTTAATATTTTGCCTCAAATTAGCCACACTTTTTATAGAACTAAGAGGAATAATGAAGTTCTCTTCCTATTAATATTAGTAAATGTTAAGGATAAGTATTCTTTTTATTTTTTGGCGAATGCCGGCTTTTTTGCCACAAATGAGTATCAACATCTTTCGAATGGAATAGTTGACAACTGTTTTTAAGAATTATACTATTGAATTGAATAGATAAGGAGTTGATTTGATGCAAGAGACAATGATTGATTACAAACAAAATATTTACCAAGAGCTATCTCGCTTAACAAAGGGGCTAGGAAGTGAGAAGCGTCTTGATATTTTAAATATATTATCACAGGGACCAAAGACAGTTGAGGGAATTGCGCATGCGACGGGTCTCTCTGTTGCCAATACTTCGCGCCACCTTCAGGTTTTAAAAGAAAGTCACTTGGTGGTGACGAGTCGAAATGGTAATTTTATCCGTTATAGCTTGGCTTCTGAAAAGGTTGTCCAGTTAGTCCTTCTGTTATTTGCCGTCGGTGAAGAACAGTTAGCAGAAGTCAGAGCGATTGAGTCAGACTATGATGAGGCAGCTGGTGTTCCTCAGATTGAGCTCGCTAATGCAATTGAATTAGCAGCTCAGACAGATGTTCTCCTGCTTGATTTAAGGCCTGTTGAGGAGTATGAGGCAGGGCACTTGCCAAAAGCTCTTAATTTACCAATCGATGAGTTTGATCAAAAAAAAGCTCAGCTTCCCAAAGAGAAGACCATCATTGTTTATTGTCGCGGGCGCCAATGTGGCTATGCTAACCTAGCAGCACAGGATTTACAGAGTTTAGGCTACAGTATCTATAGTCTCAATCGCAGTTTTGCTGATTGGAAGTGGGGTGCATCCTCTCGTTCAGAACTTGACTAAGGTGTATTCCTTAGTCTTTTCTTATAACCGGAGACTCGTGAGCAAAATCATTGCAAAATAGATTTAGTGTGCTACAATTCAATTATTCAATAAAAAAGTTGAATTCTTTTTCACTCAACCTATTCAACAACTTCATTGAATTTCATCTTTGAAATACTTCTTATTTAGTATCTCAAAGAAACTAAGTGATACAAATTGGATTTTTAGAAGGGCTAAGTTAACCTTTTTGAAATTCATTCTTTTATTCTTATACTATTCAAATATATGATTGAATAGAAGCGATTTATTTTAGATAGGAGTTTTTTATGACGACACAACTAACAACCGAAACATTTGCGAAATCTATCCAAAATGGGGTAAGTTTTATCGATTTTGGGGCGCAGTGGTGCCCACCTTGTCAGATGATGGAGCCGGTAGTGGAAGAACTTTCACAGGACTTTGACGGAAAAGTAACGATTGCTCAGGTGGATGTGGACCAATCACAAGATCTGGCCAATCTCTTTGGCATTCGTTCTATCCCAACAATGGTGATTTTTAAAGATGGCAAACCCGTTGATGCTCTTGTTGGTGTTCATCCTAAACAAACATTGATAGAAAAAATCCAAGCACAGTTATCATGAGGTGATTTATGTATGATGCAATTATTGTAGGTTCAGGACCTGCAGGGTACACAGCTGGCATTTATTTAAGTCGAGCTGGTTTGAAAAATCGATTGATCACAGGCTATTCTGAGGGTGGTCAATTAACCACCACAACCCTCGTAGAAAATTATCCAGGTTTTGAAAACGGGATTGATGGCAATGAATTAGTCCAAACAATGCGCCGCCAAGCAGAACAGTTTGGCACCGAAATGACCTTTGGATTTGTTCAAAAAATTGAAGGCGAATCGTCTCCTTTCGAGGTACATCTGGATAATGGTGAAATCATTGATACCAAGGCCGTTATTATCGCAACAGGCTCTAGCGCTAAATACCTAGGGATTGAAGGCGAAGAAGAGGCCATCGGAAAAGGTGTCAGCGCTTGTGCGACCTGTGATGCTTTCTTCTATAAAGAGCGTGAAATCCTTGTAGTTGGCGGGGGTGATGTCGCTATGGAAGAAGCCCTCTATTTGACACGCTTTGCATCGAAGGTGACCGTTGTCCACCGCCGCAATGAGTTACGCGCATCTGATATTATGGCCAAACGGGCTCAGGCAAATGATAAAATTCATTGGATGTTAAATTACACGCCTGTCAAAGTTACATCTAATCTGATGGGAATGACTGGTTTGGATGTTCGTAATAATGAAACAGGTGATATTGAGCACATTCAGGCTGACGGTCTCTTTGTGGCCATTGGTCATCAGCCAAACACCGATTTTCTTGATGGAAAATTAGCATTGGATGATAAAGGCTATATTCAAACACAGGCAGGAACAGCAAAGACCTCTGTTGCAGGTATTTTTGCAGCTGGTGATGTGCAAGATCCAAAATACCAACAAGCCATTACTGCAGCAGGTAGCGGTGCCATTGCTGCCCTAGATACATTGGCCTATATTGATAACCTATGATGAAATCAGTCACGTCTAGTATCGAATTAGAAGAACTGTTAGCCGAACATCAAAATCTAGCTCTTCTTGTTTCAGGAAATCAATGCAGTCTATCGTCTCTTGGGCAAAAAGAACTCATAGACACGGCTGAACGAGAGCATTTGGTGCTTTACCAAGCAGATATTTTTCAAGTGCCCCGTCTTATTTCTTTATTTGGCATTCAGCCTACCCTGACGAGTTTATTAGTCTTTAAAAAGGGGCAATTGGTTGATAAGAAAGAGGTTTAAATGGCAAGAAAAGCTTTGATACAAAGGAAAAAGAAGGCCTATCCGGTTCAAGAATACTCACGCTGTTTGGCATGCGGCCGCCCGCATTCGGTTTACCGCAAGTTTAAACTTTGTCGGATTTGTTTACGCCAGCAAGTTTACCAAGGTGTCATTCCTGGGTTGAAAAAAGCTTCTTGGTAGTGGAAAGAAAGGAAGAAGTATGGAAATTAGTTACTGGTCAGATATTGCCTGTCCATTTTGTTACATTGGTGCTAGTCGGATGAAGCGTGCTATGGTAGCTGTTGGTTTAAACCCGGAAGATTTGATAATGAAAGCTTATCAGCTAAATCCCAATGCGCCTTTAGAAACAAGTGAAACCATGCTCACAGAGTTTGCTGCCAGTCACGGTATGACCACTGAGCAAGCTAAAGCTCAGTTTGCGCACATGGAAAGCATGGGAAATGAAGAAGGGCTTCGTATTGATATGGCGGGGATTATCCCAACCAACACCTTTTCAGCTCACCGTCTTATTAAATGGTCGCAGAAGTATTTAGATAAAAAAGATCATCAAAATTTCATTATGGCCTTGTACTATCTTTACTTTGAAGAACATGCCAATATTGCGGATCATTCTGTGTTACTAGCTGTTATCAGTGAGTTCGCTCTACCACAAGAAGAGGCAGCGCAGGTTCTTGCTGGCGATGCGTTTGCTGACGAGGTCAAACGCGATATCTTAGAAGCCAATCAATCAGGCGTTCAAGGTGCACCTTTCTTTGTTCTGAACAATAAGTATGGCATTTCAGGTGCTCAGCCTTATGAATACATGTTAGCGGTATTAAAACAAATTCAAGCAGAGGAAGGAGCACAATAAAATGATAGATACCCCTTTTCAACTACTAGACAGCAATTCAGAAGAGACAGGTTTAGTTTGTGGGATTGATGGCTGCAGCATAGAGCCCTCAACACAGCCGTTAGAAACTCCCTCTCAGCCATTAGAAAAAAGCAAAAAAGCAGTCATTAGGAGGGCAGAATGGAAAAACAAAGGGTAGAAGCCTTGTCAGATGCTATATTGGCCATTATTGTCACAATTATGGCCTTGGAGTTACAGTTACCTAAGGAATTGACCGTAGTAGGACTTAGAAGCATGCTACCCATGCTTTTTATCTACATTACTAGTTTTTGCAAATCATGGCAGTCTGGCTATATTATCATGAACTCTACAAATTAGTAAATCATGTCAGCTTTCGTTTATTTGGAGCCAATAGTTTTTGGCTTTTAACAGCTAGTTTTGTTCCCTTAGCGACTCGAGGGATTGGACAGCATTCCGCTAATTTTGCCTTTCTCCTGTTTTACCTCATCGTTCTTGCCCTTTGGGATGTAGCTTGGATAATCATGACAGCAATGGTGATCAAGACGAGTCAAAGACCGTTATCAGCTGAAGAAAAAAAGATACCTTATCGGTGGGCACTATTATATGGATTGCAGCTAGTAATCATATTATTAGTTGGTTATCTTTTTCCAAATCTCATTCCTATTGCCCCGCTGCTGATGATTGTTAATGTTATCTATGGTTTTTTAAGCAACAAATCTTGAAAAAGACTAAAAATAATGGCTAAATAGCATCGGTTATAAAAACTAGGTCTTAAGAAAGCTCGTAAAGCTAGCCAGTTCTCTAAACGTTAATTCGTTGCTGGACAGCAGAATACAAACGAAAACACTTTGCAACTTGCAAGGTGTTTTTTTGTATGAGAATTGGCGGTGCGCAATTAGGATAGCTCTAGCGACTTTAGTCGCATAGAGATATGCTATGCATAGTTGCCCCAAGAAAACAAGCGAAGCGATGTTTGATTGGATGGCAACCACTGCACTCAAAACGTTAATCGATACGATTATATCAACGTTTCAAAGCACTCAAGAGTTTACCTCATGGGTGCTTTTTTGTATAGATTTCTGAAAAATTGTTCAAAATCTTACTAGAGTTTTGTCTTCATCTTGAAATTCTTATAACAATGTGATATATTTATAACAGATGAGGTGTGATGTATTTATAACATGATGAAAGAAGGTGACGAAAATGAAAATGTCGAAGAACTTAAAGATAATCCTTTATATCGCTAGCATGCTTATTGTTGTATGTTTAGTTTTATTGCTGGGGAATCACCTACCGATTCTAGCAAAAGGTGCTATTATGACGATGTCTTGGCTTCCTACGTATTTGGCTTGTACGATGCAATCGGTCCTCTCAAAATCAACCTATCAAAAGAAAGAGAAAAATATGTTTGGGATTACTGCAAAATTATATACAGTGCTTGTATTTCTCTCGTCATCGATCTATACAATTGGAGTTTGGCTTCTAACTCCTGGTTCTTTGATTAAGAATATAATGTTAGGAATTGGATTAAGTGTTCAATTGTTATTAATGTTTTACTTCTTATTCAAGAGAATTAATGAAGAACCTGATGAACGATTTTATAGAAATATTGCAAAGTCCTCTTCCATTTTGTTTACAATAGCAATCTTTATATTATTGGGAATTGCAACCTTGATAGCCGTCTGTAAAGTTTTTGTTTTGAATGCTGGATTTCTTTATATTTTGGTGGCTTTTTTACTCTTATTATTTGCCATTACTTACTTTATCATTGAAAAAAGGGGATGAAATATGGCGAAAGAAAGTAAAATAAAGACTAACTTGAAAGAAGTAAGGGAAGCTTATGGGATGACTCAACAAGATTTAGCAGATCAAGTAGGAATACGGAGAGAAACGATTGTTCACTTAGAAAATAACCGCTACAACCCTTCGTTGGAAATGACTTTAAAAATAGCACAAGTCTTTAATAAACAAGTGGAAGAACTATTTCGTCTGAAATAAGAGAAGTAAAACAATCCAATTGATTTGTGTATTAGTTTTTTGGAGACTTGTTATTCTGAGAAGAGGTTTTGGTAAGAGGGAGTGTTTTCAAAGGATTTTTCTTGACTTCACCTTAGTTGCAACGCATTCAAAAATAAGATAATAGTTTATTTTTCAAGCATTTTAACCCAATAATAGAACTTTTTAGACCGAAATACTTTCAAAAATGCTAATGTTTCTCTAATCTATTCAATTTTGAGGTCTTGCATATTATGTAGTTATCATACAAAAGCGCTCAAAGTGAATGAGTACATTCATTTGAAAGATGATATTGTTATATACTTCAAACATATTATCAGTAAAGGGTTTTATACGTCTATTAAATATCTCTTGATTTTTGTCCAAAAAACTTCACATAATAATGAATGTATATTTTACAAATTATGCTTTTATATATGATTCAAATTTGTATTTAAACTTAGCAGAGGACATAATAAATTACCTAAAATAACATTAAAATTAAAAATGATTAATTATTGCTATTTGGTAACAGACTTCAAAACCCCTTTGTTTGTAGGAATTGTAGGATATATTAAAAATTTAAAAAAGTTTTTAAAAATTGTTGACATATCTCTAGATAGTGTTATAATCTATAGATGTCAGGGAGGTCCTGATACTAAATATATAATAATCCATTAGAGGAGAAACAATTATGAAAAAAGTATTGCTTACATCAGCTGCAGTTCTTGCAGTATTCGCTTCATCAGCAGCAGTTTTCGCTAACGACGGTAACGTTCACACTGGAAACCTTGATAACAAAACTGAAGCAACTGGTGGTGACTTCTTCACAAACAACGAAGGTGGTCTTACTCAAGCTGCTAAAGATGGTCTTAACAACGTTGACGCAGATTCAACTAAACAAAAATTTGAAGATGCTGGTGAACACATCGAACCAAAACGTGATGCTAACGGAAACATCATCAAAGATGAATTTGTAGTTACTGATAAAGCTAACGCTAACAAAGATGCTAAAGAAGAAGCTAAAGCTGTTAAAGCTGCAGAAAAGAAAGCTCCAGCAGCTAAAGCTGAAGCTAAAGCTCTTCCAAACACAGCAGCTGTTAAATAATTAACTGTTATTGCTAAAAAGAATATCACTGGAGCTTAAGCTTCGGTGATATTTTTCTATGGATAAAGAAAAGGATTTGACATTTCATGAGTAATCACAATCGTAAATCTAATGGATCTCGCAATAAACTGATTGCTGGGATTTCTGCCGTAGTAATTGCTGCTTTGGCAATTTTCCTTGGCTTCCAGTTTATGTCTCCAACAGCATCATCCTCTAATGGTGTTAAGAGTGTTTTAACGACTAAAAAAGCAAACACTTATAAAGTTTCAGATGAGGAGAAAGCCTACCTCAAAAATAAATTTGATGGTCTTGAGGCAACAAACCCTGATACTATCGCTTATGTCTATGCACCAGGGACTAAATTGGATGAGCCGGTTGTTCAAACAACGGACAATTCAACCTATTTAGATAAAACATTCGATGGAGGAAACGTTCCATATTTGGGAACTGTCTTCATGGATACAGACAATAAGAAAGATTTCAGTGATCGTTTGACTTGGCTCTTCGGCCATGCTCGAGGCAGTAAGGTTGCTGATAGTCGTATGTTCAACGATGTTAACTACTATAGTGATCAGTCGTTCTTTGATAAACACAAATATGTTGTTATTGAGACGCCTCAACGTAAGTACTATTATGAAGCGCTTGCTATGGTAATTGTGCCTGAAGACACAGCTTTCTATCGTACATCATTTGAAAGCGATAAAGACTTTAAACAACAGTTGGATATTATCTATGATCAAGCAAGTGTTAAAAACAAGGATTTGAAGGTTAGTGCTTCAGATAAATACCTCGTTCTTTCTACTTGTCGTGAGGAAGATGAAACGATTCGTGCCAATCTCTACTTACGTCAAATTCCAGACTCTGAAATGTCTGATTTTGTAGCTAAACATGGTAAAGATTTGGAATACACACCAACACGCTAATCATTAACAGAACTCTACTTCAGTATGAAGTAGAGTTTTTATCTTGTCTAAGAAAACTGATCTTTTCAATCGTCGTGGAATTGAGATGTAACCGTTTATTAATCTTTTTTATCATCAATGGATAAGTTTTTTTGGTACACTAGAAGTATGAAAAAGGAGAGTATTATGAAACAGAGCCAGGCTAAAAAGCGTGACAATGCGATGACTAATAAGATTCTGATGGGGTTGATTGCTCTTGTCTTAGGTTTGCTTTTTCTTGAGATTTTAATTGTTCATAGTAAGAACGAACAGCAAAAGAATGCCTCGAACCAAGTACAGACAGCACGTATCATGGCTAATGGGGACTTGCTCTATCATGACGGTCTCTATATGAGTGCCCTGCAGGCAGATGGTAGCTATGATTTCACGGAGAATTTTACTTATGTGAAGCCGTGGTTAAAGCAGGCTGATTTGGTTTTGGGTGATTTTGAGGGAACTATCAATCCTGATTATCCTTTGTCAGGCTATCCTCTGTTTAATGCTCCTCAATCAGTGACTGCAGCTATTAAGGATGCTGGCTATGATGTTATGGATTTGGCTCATAATCATATCTTGGATTCTGGTTTAGAGGGAGCTTTTACAACAGCTGATGCTTTTAAAAAAGTAGGAATTGATCCTGTTGGTGTTTATGAAAAGCCGGTGCGTGATAAGGCACCACTCCTCATCAAGAATGTTAATGGTATCAAGGTTGCAATACTTTCCTATGCTTATGGTTACAATGGACTAGAGTCGAACTTAACGGATAAAGAGGTTGCAGACCACTTATCGAATTTGGATGAAAAACGTATGAAAGCTGAGATTCAGCGTGCGGAAAAAGAAGCAGATATCACGGTTATCATGCCTCAGATGGGTGTTGAGTATCGTTTGGAACCGACAGATGAACAGGTTAAACTCTATCATAAGATGATTGATTGGGGTGCCGATATTATCTTTGGAGGTCATCCTCATGTGGTTGAGCCTTCAGAGGTGGTTAAAAAGGATGGGCAGCAAAAACTTATTATTTACTCAATGGGAAATTTTATCTCTAACCAGCGCATAGAGACTATGGATGGTGTGGATAGTGCAGAGTGGACAGAGAGAGGTGTCTTAATGGATGTGACCCTTGAGAAAAAGAATGGTCAAACCACGATTAAGACGGCTCAAGCACATCCGACTTGGGTTAACCGTACGCCTAAAGGAACAACTTCGCCAGAGGGGTATCCTTTGTATACTTACCAAACTTATATTTTAGAGGATTTCATTAAAGGTGGTAAATATAGAAATAAACTAGATGAAGAGACCAAAGAA
Organism: Streptococcus sp. CCH8-H5; assembly: GCF_001556505.1. NCBI lineage: Bacteria > Bacillati > Bacillota > Bacilli > Lactobacillales > Streptococcaceae > Streptococcus > Streptococcus sp. CCH8-H5. The sequence continues at coordinate 27,751 of NZ_LSIZ01000108.1, forward strand.
CGTATCGATACTGCCTATAAAGAAATGAATGCCCATGTTAATTTAAAATGGAAATAAAGCTAAGATATCGCCTAAATTTGGCGGTATTTTTTGTTTATCGACAAGTTACCCACAGACTTATCCACAGGTGTGGATAAGTCTGTTAACTGTGTTGAATATTGATTTTTTAAGGTTTTAAAAGAAGGAAATTATTTAGGTTGTGAACAAGTTTATCCACAAGTAGTTAGGTCAAAGAGAGGATGTTTTCATAAACGATAATGATTAAATGTTGCTGAAATATTCGTCTTTTTCAAGAAAAAAGAGGCAATTTTCATAAAAAATAGCATTTTTAATCAAAATATGCTAAAATTATACAAAATAAAATGATGGAGGCTTCTCATGAAAGCAATTATTACAGTTGTAGGTAAGGATAAAGCGGGTATTGTTGCGGGTGTTGCGACTAAGGTGGCAGAACTTGGCTTGAATATTGATGATATTTCTCAAACAGTCCTTGATGAATTCTTTACCATGATGGCGGTTGTATCATCGGAAGGCAAACAAGATTTTACACACCTACGTGCTGAATTGGAAGCCTTTGGTGAGTCATTGAACGTTAAAATCAACATCCAAAGTTCAGCGATTTTTGATGCGATGCACAACTTGTAAGATAGGAGTAGCTTAAAATGGATATTAAACAGGTCACAGAAACCATTGCCATGATTGAGGAACAGAATTTTGATGTTCGTACCATTACCATGGGAATCTCACTCCTAGACTGTATCGATTCAGATATCGATAAGGCAGCGGAAAAAGTCTATAACAAGATTGTATCTAAGGCTAAGAATTTGGTAGCTGTTGGTGACGAAATTGCGGCTGAACTTGGTATTCCGATTGTTAATAAACGTGTCTCTGTTACTCCAATCTCAATCATCGGTGCGGCAACAGATGCGACAGACTATGTCCCATTTGCGAAGGCGCTTGACCGAGCAGCTAAGGAAATCGGCGTTAACTTTATTGGTGGTTTCTCTGCGCTCGTTCAAAAGGGTTACCAAAAAGGTGATGAGATTCTTATCAATTCTATTCCACGTGCGCTTGCTGAGACTGATTTTGTCTGTTCGTCTGTCAACATTGGTTCAACAAAGACCGGTATTAACATGACAGCAGTACGTGACATGGGACGTATCATCAAAGAGGCTTCTCAGGCAGATCCAATGGGTCCAGGTAAATTGGTTGTCTTTGCCAATGCGGTTGAAGATAATCCATTTATGGCAGGTGCCTTCCACGGTGTTGGTGAGGCTGATGTTGTAATCAATGTTGGGGTTTCAGGTCCTGGTGTTGTGCAACGTGCAGTTGAGAAAGTTCCAGGCGAAAGTTTCGATGTTTTAGCTGAAACTGTTAAGAAGACTGCCTTCAAAATCACACGTGTTGGTCAGTTGGTTGGTCAAATGGCCAGTGAACGTCTTGGTGTCGAGTTCGGTATTGTAGATTTGTCTCTTGCGCCAACACCAGCAGTTGGTGATTCAGTAGCCCGTGTCCTTGAAGTGATGGGGCTTGAAGTTGTTGGTACACATGGTACTACTGCAGCTCTAGCCCTTCTTAATGACCAAGTTAAAAAAGGTGGTATCATGGCATGTAACCAAGTTGGTGGTTTGTCAGGTGCCTTTATTCCGGTTTCTGAAGATGAGGGGATGATTGCGGCTGTTAAATCTGGTCATATCAACCTTGAAAAATTGGAAGCTATGACAGCCATCTGTTCTGTTGGTCTAGACATGATTGCTATTCCTGCTGATACGCCAGATACTACAATCGCGGCCATGATTGCTGATGAAGCGGCTATCGGTGTTATTAACCAGAAAACAACAGCTGTTCGTATTATTCCTTATGGTAAGGAAGGTGACATGCTGGAACTTGGAGGTCTTCTTGGGTATGCACCGGTAATGAAGGTAAACAAAGCTTCATCGGCTGACTTCATTGCGCGTGGTGGTCAAATCCCAGCTCCTGTTCACAGCTTTAAAAACTAAACGGATGATAAATGCTTTGCCAATTGGTAAGGCATTTTCTGATGGTCTCGCTGGCTAGATAGTCGAGGGGATTTGTGCTATAATGAATTCAAAAATGACGGAAAGAAGGGGCGCTATGAGTAAGGTTAGGTTATATATTGCGAGACACGGCAAAACCATGTTTAACACCATTGGTCGTGCACAAGGTTGGTCTGATAGTCCTTTGACCCCGTTCGGTGAAGAAGGTATTCGTGAATTGGGGGTAGGTCTGAAAGCGGCAGATATTCCTTTTAAAGCTGCATATTCTAGTGATTCAGGTCGAACGATTCAAACTATGGATATCATTTTGCGTGAGACGGGTTTAGAAACTATTCCCTATAAACGTGACAAACGTATTCGTGAGTGGTGTTTTGGTAGTTTAGATGGTGGCTATGATGGTGAACTTTTCTACGGTGTGCTACCGAGAACAGATGCTTTTCAAGGTAAGGATTTGCATGAGGTAACTTATCCTGAACTTGCACAAGGTATCCTTGATGTGGATACGGCTGGTTGGGCAGAGTCTTGGGAAGTGCTCAGAAAACGTATTATAGAAGGGTTTACAGCTATGGCTGAGGATCTTGAGAGGTCTGGTGGTGGTGATGCTATCGTCGTTAGTCACGGTATGACTATCGCAACTTTTGCATGGTTAATTGATCCTTCTGTCGAGCATCCTTCATTGGACAACGGTTCGGTTACTGTTGTTGCTTATGAAAATGGTAAATTTACATTAGAAGCACTTGGCGATATGACTTATCGTCAGGTTGGGCGAGAGATAATAGAAAAAGAAAATGGTAAAAAATAACTATCCAAGTCGCCGTCAGGCGAAAAAGCAAACCAACTGGTTTTTGGTTATCAGTAGTGTCTTGATTGCAGTCCTTTTAGTTGCAGCAGGACTTTATTCTGTATTTGGTGTCAGTCGTACGGTTCAACAAACCAATGGATCGTCGGTAATAAAAAGTAGTAAGCAAGCTACCGATGCGACTCGAAGCAAGGATACAAAGGGACTACCTGATGTATCGCCTAAAGACTGGGAATTGCTTTTGGTAAATCGAGATAATAAGTCTAAAGAACTTAACCCTGAGATTGCTGATGTCGATGGTGTTTCTGTAGATGCGAGAATTGCTAAGAATGCTAAGGAGTTTTTAGCGGCTGCTCAAGAAATTGATCCAAGTTATCACTTGATATCCGGTTATCGTAGTGTCGCTTATCAGACAGAACTTTATAACAGTTATGTTCAGCAGGAAATGGCTGCTGACCCAAGTTTGACGGAGTCTCAGGCGGAGAAAAAGGTTCAAACCTATTCACAACCACCAGGAGCGAGTGAACACCAGACAGGTCTTGCGATTGATATGAGTACTGTAGATAGCTTAAATGAAGCAGATCCAGATACAGTAGCTAAAGTCAAAGAGTTGGCGCCGAAATATGGCTTTGTTCTTCGTTTTCCAGATGGTAAAACATCATCAACTGGTGTAGGCTACGAGGATTGGCATTTCCGCTATGTTGGTAAAGAGTCAGCAGAGTATATGACTGAACATAATCTTACTTTGGAGGAATATTTGGCATTATTAAAGGAGAAAACTAAGTGAGACGACGTTTTAAACTAAAAGCCTTCATAACCTTAGTTGCTGTTTTCGCTTTAGGTATTGTCTTACCTTTGATTCTTCATGTCTCTACAGATGATAATGCTCGTTCGGTAAAGGTTGCTTACACGCAGCAAGAGTTTATTGAGACCTTAGCTCCAACAGCTCAAAAGATGTCCAAAAACTATGGTGTGCCAGCGTCAATTCTCCTTAGCCAAGCTGCATATGAGTCGAATTATGGTAGCAGTCTTTTATCTGTTAAATACCATAACATCTACAGTCTGGTAGCTCAGCCGGGTCAAGAACGTATTCGTTTAAAGGATAGTATCTACAGTAAAGGGAAATGGCAATACCAAAAGGTGGATTTTGCAGTTTTTAAGGATTGGTCAAGTTCTATGATGACTTATTTAGAAGAACTTCGCCAAGGAACGTGGGGCGAGTCGACCTATAAAGAGGTGGCAGGAACGACTAGTTATAAAGTTGCGGCAGAAAAACTACAAGCTGCGGGTTTTAGCAGTGATCCAGAGTACGCCAAACACCTCATATCTATTATTGAGACCTATCATTTGTCAAAATATGATTGATAAAATTAGAGTACCTCGGAGGTGCTCTTTTTTGCTTCTCTAGGTCTTGAGATGTATTTTTAGCACTCTCTCAAAAAGAGTGCTAATTTTTGGGTTTTTTGGGTTGACATGTTCAAGTTTAGGTGTATAATAGAATCATAAGTTAGCAGTCGATGTGTTAGAGTGCTAATAAAAAGAAATGAGGTGACATCGTGATTACGCAAAGGCAAAACACTATTTTGAATTTGATAGTTGAGATGTTCACTCGTACACATGAACCGGTTGGTTCTAAAGCGTTACAAGAATCAATTGATTCGAGTTCAGCGACCATTCGTAATGACATGGCCAAGCTAGAAAAGATGGGCTATCTTGAAAAAGCTCATACTTCTAGTGGGCGTATGCCAAGCCGAGCAGGTTTCCAGTATTTCGTCGCTAATTCTTTGAATCTTGATACGATTGATGAACAAGATGTTTATCAAGTGGTTAAAGCTTTCGACTTTGAAGCTTTTAAACTTGAAGATATCTTGGATGCAGCGGCAAAGCTGCTGGCAGAAATGACAGGATGCACAGCAGTGATTCAAGATGTGGAACCGACACGACAACGTCTGACTGGATTTGACATTGTTCATCTATCCAATCACGACGCTTTAGCGGTTCTTACTCTAGATGAATCTAAGCCTGTGACAGTTCAGTTTGCTATTCCAAAGAATTTCTTGTCTAGTGATTTGGAAATTCTTCATAAGCTTGTTCAAGAACGTTTTTTGGGAAACACTGTCTTAGATATCCATTACCGATTGAGAACTGAGATTCCTCAGATTGTGCAAAAGTATTTCAAGATAACAGATAATGTTTTAGATTTGTTTGATTATATCTTTTCACAACTTTTTCAGGAATTGATTTTCATTGAAGGTAAGGTTGCATCACTGACCTATGCCGACTTAAAAACCTATCAATTTTTGGACAATCCACAACATGTGGCACTTGAGCTTCGATCAGCTATCTCCGATGATGAAGTGACCAAGATTTCGGTTGCAGAATCAACTGAAGAAGCGCTTGAAAATGTCACAGTTATGAGTCATAAATTCCTGATTCCTTATCGTGGGATGGCGCTCATGCATGTGATTGGCCCAGTTGAAATGGATTATCGTCGCATGGTTAGTTTGGTCAATGTTATTAGTAGAGTTTTGGTTATGAAGTTGACGGATTATTACCGTTACCTCAATAGTAACCATTATGAAGTTAGCTAAGATATAACATTAAAATAGTATAGAAAGAGGTGTATGCCTTGACTGAAGATATTAAAAAAGAAGAAGTGAAAGAAGAGGAAGCTACGGAGACAACTGAAGAAGTTGTAGAGGAAGTAAGCGAACCTTCTGAACTTGAAGAAGCCCAAGCGCGTGCCGAAGAATTTGAAAACAAATACCTTCGTGCTCATGCAGAAATGCAAAACATTCAGCGCCGTTCTAATGAAGAACGTCAACAATTGCAAAAGTATCGTAGCCAAGATTTGGCAAAAGCAATTTTGCCATCACTTGATAACCTTGAACGCGCTCTTGCCGTTGAGGGCTTGACTGATGATGTCAAAAAAGGTTTGGAAATGGTGCAAGAAAGTTTAGTGCATGCTCTTAAAGAGGAAGGAATTGAAGAAATCCCAGCAGATGGTGATTTCGATCACAACTTCCACATGGCGATTCAAACAATGCCTGCAGATGATGAACATCCAGCAGATACGATTGCACAAGTTTTCCAAAAAGGGTATAAACTCCACGAACGCGTCTTACGCCCAGCTATGGTAGTTGTATATAATTAATTGAAAACTTGTCCGAAATGACAGAAAACTATGAATGAAAGATAAAAAAGCAAAATAGAAATTAAGTAAAAAGGGGAAAAACATATGTCTAAAATCATTGGTATTGACTTAGGTACAACAAACTCAGCAGTAGCAGTTCTTGAAGGAACTGAATCAAAAATTATCGCAAACCCAGAAGGTAACCGCACAACTCCATCTGTTGTGTCATTCAAAAACGGTGAAATCATCGTTGGTGACGCTGCAAAACGTCAAGCAGTAACAAACCCAGATACAATCATCTCTATCAAATCTAAGATGGGTACTTCTGAAAAAGTTTCTGCAAACGGTAAAGAATACACACCACAAGAAATTTCAGCTATGATTCTTCAATACTTGAAAGGTTATGCTGAAGATTACCTTGGTGAAAAAGTAACTAAAGCAGTTATCACAGTGCCTGCTTACTTCAATGATGCTCAACGTCAAGCGACTAAAGACGCTGGTAAAATTGCTGGTCTTGAAGTAGAACGTATCGTTAACGAACCAACAGCAGCAGCCCTTGCTTATGGTTTGGATAAGACTGATAAAGAAGAAAAAATCTTGGTATTCGACCTTGGTGGTGGTACATTCGACGTATCTATTCTTGAATTGGGTGATGGTGTCTTTGATGTATTGGCAACTGCAGGGGATAACAAACTCGGTGGTGATGACTTTGACCAAAAAATCATCGACCATATGGTTGAAGAATTCAAGAAAGAAAATGGTATCGACTTGTCAACAGACAAGATGGCTCTTCAACGTTTGAAAGATGCAGCTGAAAAAGCTAAGAAAGACCTTTCTGGTGTCACTTCAACACAAATCAGCTTGCCATTCATCACTGCTGGTGAGGCTGGGCCTCTTCACTTGGAAATGACATTAACTCGTGCGAAATTCGATGATTTGACTCGTGATCTTGTAGAACGTACGAAAACTCCAGTTCGTCAAGCCCTTTCAGATGCAGGTTTGAGCTTGTCAGATATTGACGAAGTTATCCTTGTCGGTGGTTCAACTCGTATCCCTGCCGTTGTAGAAGCTGTTAAAGCTGAAACTGGTAAAGAACCAAATAAATCAGTTAACCCTGATGAAGTAGTTGCTATGGGTGCTGCTATCCAAGGTGGTGTTATCACTGGTGATGTCAAAGACGTTGTCCTTCTTGATGTAACTCCATTGTCACTTGGTATCGAAACAATGGGTGGAGTGTTCACAAAACTCATCGACCGCAACACTACAATTCCAACATCTAAGTCACAAGTCTTCTCAACTGCAGCAGACAACCAACCAGCCGTTGATATCCACGTTCTTCAAGGGGAACGCCCAATGGCAGCAGATAACAAGACTCTTGGACGTTTCCAATTGACTGATATCCCAGCTGCACCTCGTGGTATCCCACAAATCGAAGTTACTTTCGATATTGATAAGAACGGTATCGTATCTGTTAAAGCTAAAGACCTTGGAACTCAAAAGGAACAAACAATTGTTATCCAATCTAACTCTGGTTTGACAGACGAAGAAATTGAAAAGATGATGAAAGATGCTGAAGCAAATGCTGAAGCAGATGCAAAACGTAAAGAAGAAGTAGATCTTCGTAACGAAGTTGACCAAGCTATCTTTGCAACTGAAAAGACAATCAAAGAAACAGAAGGTAAAGGCTTCGACACAGAACGTGATGCTGCTCAATCAGCCCTTGATGACCTTAAGAAAGCTCAAGAATCAGGCAATCTTGATGACATGAAAGCTAAATTGGAAGCTCTTAACGAAAAAGCTCAAGCTCTTGCGGTTAAACTTTACGAACAAGCTGCAGCAGCACAACAAGCTCAAGCAGGAGCAGAAGGTGCACAAACAGCAGATAACTCAGGCGACGATGTCGTAGACGGAGAGTTTACTGAAAAATAAGATGCAAAGCCCGTTAAAACCTCATAGTGAAAATAGGAGATTCGACGCAGAAACTTTAGTTTCTAGGAAGATTTATCTTTTTCACCAAGAGGTTAGGGCGTGCTCAATTCTGACTAATTGGTAAATGATAGTAAGAAATCCAGAGGTTGCAACCCAGCCTCTGTTTTTCGGTAAAATAGAGGATGTTGCGTATGAAAAAAGTACTTTGTATCATTTATCCTAATTTTTCTCTTTATGAGATAACCGCTTTAACAAGTACTTTAGCTTTGTCTTTTGGTGTCACGATTGATTATGCCGCTTCAGATCATTCGATGGTGGTCTCTGAGGATGGCTTACCCTGTCAACCGACCAAAACATTGGATCAAATCCGTATAGAAGAGTATTCTTGTGTGATTTTGCCAGGAATGGTTAACATTGGACCTGCTCTACAGGATGAAAAATTGATATCGTTTTTGAGGGAGCTTGGTGAGCAAGATGTCTTAATTGCAGCCATTTCTTCAGCCCCCCTTTTATTAGCCAAAGCAGGCTTGTTGAAGGACACGAAATTTACAGGTGGAATTTGGCAAAACTTCTTTGACTATTTTGAATTTCTTCCTCGTGAGAATTTCCAACCGAAAGTCCTTGTGCAAGATAAACAGATCATTACGGCTATAGGATTCGCACATCAAGAGTTTGCAAGGAAAGTGATTCTAAGTCTAGGGTTGGCAGAAAATACGGGCAACTATTTTAAAGAAAAAAACGAGTACGCTGAAGAGGATTTGTTATTTACTCTATCAGATGAAGAGTTTGATCAAGTGAAGCGAAGTATAGAAAACATCCTCTAAAGATTTACATAAAAATTATAGAAAGGAACAAAGAGTGTTCGAGAAATTGAACACGAGCGGAAAGCTAGGAAATTAGATAAACCTCCTAAGAAATCAGGATTTTTTGTCGGTTTCCTAAATTTCAGTTGCTTTCTGTTCGCTCTTAGTATCTTGTATGAACAATACCGAATATTACGATCGTCTTGGGGTATCTAAGGATGCCTCTCAAGATGAAATCAAACGTGCCTATCGTAAGATGTCTAAGAAATACCACCCAGACATTAATAAAGAACCAGGTGCGGAAGAAAAATATAAAGAGGTCCAAGAGGCCTACGAAACTCTAAGTGATGACCAAAAACGTGCAGCCTATGACCAATACGGACCAGATGGTGCGAATGGTTTTGGTGGTCAAGGAGGCTTTGGAGGCTTCGATGGTGGTGCAGGCTTTGGAGGTTTTGAGGATATCTTCTCTAGCTTCTTTGGTGGTGGTGCTACTCGTAACCCTAATGCTCCACGTCAAGGTGATGATCTTCAGTACCGTGTCAACCTAAGCTTCGAAGAGGCGATTTTTGGTGCCGAAAAAGAAGTGCACTATAATCGTGAAGCGACATGTAAGACATGTTCAGGATCTGGTGCAAAACCTGGAACAAGCCCTGTAACTTGTGGTCGCTGTCATGGTCAAGGGGTTATCAATGTTGATACGCAAACGCCACTTGGTATGATGCGTCGTCAAGTAACCTGTGATGTCTGTCATGGAACAGGTCAAGAAATTAAAGAGCCATGTCAAACTTGTCATGGAACAGGACATGAAAAACAAAGCCACAAAGTATCTGTCAAGATTCCAGCAGGTGTTGAAACAGGTCAACAAATCCGTCTTGCTGGTCAAGGTGAAGCTGGTTTCAATGGTGGTCCTTATGGAGACCTCTTTGTAATCATCAATGTTAATCCAAGCGATAAATTTACGCGTGATGGATCAACAATTTACTATACACTTAATATTTCCTTTGTCCAAGCAGCCCTTGGTGACACTGTTGAAGTACCAACGGTTCACGGAAATGTTGAGATGACCATCCCAGCAGGAACTCAAACAGGCAAAACTTTCCGTCTAAAAGGAAAGGGTGCTCCACGTCTTCGTGGAGGTTCACAAGGAGACCAACACGTTACAGTTAAGATTGTAACTCCTACGAAGCTAAATGATGCTCAAAAAGAAGCTCTCCTTGCATTCGCCAAAGCAAGTGGTGATGAAAAAATCGCACCACAGAAAAAAGGTTTCTTCAATAAAGTAAAGGATGCCTTAGAAGATTTATAAAGGAAGGACGCTTAATGCGTCTTTTTCTTTACGCCAAAAACTGTATGGGGTCAGTTGGCGATTGACCTACTTTTTATCCTTAAAAAAATCTGATATGATAATTCTATGGTTAGATACAAAGCGACAATTTCCTATGATGGTACACTTTTCTCAGGTTTTCAAAGACAACCAAATGCACGTTCCATTCAAGAAGAACTTGAAAAGACTCTCTTACGGTTAAATAGCGGTACACCTGTCACCGTTCATGGAGCGGGTCGTACAGATGCAGGTGTTCATGCCTATGGACAAGTTATTCACTTCGATTTGCCTCAAGAGCGAGATCCAGAGAAGTTGCGTTTCGGTTTAGATACACAATGTCCAGATGATATTGATGTTGTTAGTATCGAACTTGTATCGGAGGAATTCCATGCGCGATACAACAAACACAGTAAAACTTATGAGTTCCTAGTAGATGCAGGGCGACCTAAGAACCCCATGATGCGTAATTATGCGACCTACTATCCCTACCCTCTAAGTTTAGCACCTATGCAGGAGGCTGCTAAGGATTTGGTCGGTACACATGATTTTACAGGCTTCACAGCTTCAGGAACTTCTGTAGAAAATAAAGTACGCACAATTACCCAGGCTAGTGTATCTATCGATGAGAAAACTGGATTTTATATCTTTACTTTTTCTGGTAATGGTTTTCTCTATAAGCAAGTTAGAAATATGGTTGGCACCTTGTTAAAGATTGGCAATGGCCGCATGCCTGTTTTACAAGTGAAGACAGTGTTGGAAAGTCGTGACCGTAATCTTGCAGGACCAACGGCAGCAGGAAATGGGCTATATTTAAAGGAGATACGATATGAGTGATGAATTGATTTTAGCGATTTCAGGGAATGATATTTTTAGTGGTGGCGGACTTCATGCAGATTTAGCGACATTTACCACAAATAAACAGCATGGATTTGTGGCTCTTACCTGTCTGACAGCTATGACTGAGAATGGTTTTGAGGTCATTCCGGTTGATACTAATGTTTTTAAACAACAACTTGATTCACTAAAAGATGTCCCCTTCTCAGCAATTAAAATTGGTTTGTTGCCTAACGTTGAGATCGCAGAATTAACGTTGGATTTTGTTAAAAATCATTCTGATATTCCAATTGTCTTGGATCCCGTTTTAGTATGTAAGGAGACTCATGACGTTGAAGTTTCTCAACTACGTGATGAATTGGTTAAATTTTTCCCTTATATCACGGTTATCACTCCGAACTTACCTGAAGTCGAACTGCTTATAGATAGAAAGATCAAGACTCTTGATGATATGAAGCATGCGGCTAGCTATCTCAATGAATTAGGTGCTAAGACTGTCGTTGTTAAGGGTGGAAACCGCTTGGATGGTACTAAAGCGATAGATGTCTTTTATGATGGAACAGACTACAAATTGTTTGAAGAAGCTGTGCTAGACAAAAATAATACCGGTGCAGGATGTACATTTGCTTCAAGTATAGCTAGTGAATTAGTTAAAGGATGTTCAGAAACTGAAGCTGTGGCAAATGCTAAAGCCTTTGTTTATGAATCAATTAAACAATCAAATGAATTTGGAGTAGTTCAATATGCAAAATAAGAAAACAAAAGAGCTAACATTATTAGCTATCTTAACAGCTTTATCAGTGACCTTTGGATTCGTAGCTAAAATTCCAACTCCGACAGGGCTTTTAACTTTGGTAGATGCAGGAATCTACTTCACAGCCTTCTATCTTGGTAAGAAAGAGGGGGCAATTGTGGGCGGATTGTCTGCTTTTCTGATAGATCTGCTATCATCTGCTCCGCAATGGATGTTTATCAGTTTGTTAATCCATGGTGCACAAGGTTATTTTGCTGGCTTTAAAGGGAACTATCGTATCCTAGGCCTTCTGATTGCTACAATTGTGATGGTGGGTGGCTATGCACTTGCTTCAGTATTTATGTATGGAACAGGAGCTTCAATCGCAGAAGTGATTCCTAATTTCTGCCAGAATGCTCTTGGCGTAGTTGTTGGATGGGTATTATATCAAGGATTCAAAAAAGTTCAGTCTAAAAAAGGTTAATAACATTACTAAACCTTATTGACAATAACTAAATTGGGTGTTAAGATATAAAAGTTGTCTTAACAGACTTG